>CALCJW010000191.1:0-8148 GCA_937967235.1 uncultured Clostridia bacterium | reverse complement strand
ATGGTACAGACCCATCGGGTGTTCTTTCGTCGTCAGGTTATTCCGCAGCACAAGGTCAAGCTCGTACTTGCCGTTCCGCATCCGCGCGATCGGCGTGATCGTGTTGTGCGGCTCACCGGCTGTTTCCGCGAAGATCATCGCCTCGGGGTCGGAATACTTGCGCCACTTCGCCAGAATCCTGCCCGCCAGTTCACAGAGCTGGTTTTTATTCGCGCTGTTCAGCCGAAGAACCGTCATCGGGTATTTGACCACGCAGCAGTCCACGTCCTCAAAGCCGGGCACGTCGAACGAGAATTCCGGCTCGGCTTTTTCCATCGGGAACGTATGGTGGCCGCCTTGAAAATGCTCGTGCGCCAGGATGCTGCCGCCGACGATGGGGAGGTCTGCGTTGCTGCCGAGGAAATAATGCGGGAACTGCTCGACAAAGCTGAAGAGCTTGTCAAAGGCAGCCCGGTCAATGACCATCGGTGTGTGCTGGGTGTTCATCACAATGGCATGCTCGTTGTAATAGACATACGGTGAATACTGAAAGCCCCACGGCTGGCCGTTCACCGTGACCGGCATGACGCGCAGATTCTGCCTTGCCGGGTGCGAGATCGTCCCCGCATAGCCGACGTTCTCCACGCAAAGAAGACACTTCGGATACCCCGACGCTTTTTTGAGCTTCGCCGCCGCAATATCGCGCGGGTCTTTTTCCGGCTTCGAGAGATTGATCGAGATTTCGAGTTCGCCGTACTTCGTCTGCGCCGTCCAGCGCTCGTCCTTTGCGATGCGGTCGCGGCGGATATAGTTGCAGTCCTGACTGAGCTTGTAGAAATAATCCGTCGCCGCCTTGGGGGATTTTTCATAGAGCGAGCGGAACGTATGGATGACTTCCGAGGGCTTCGGCGTGACGCAGCCCATGAGCTTCGTGTCGAACAGGTCGCGCTCCGCGATGGTATCCGCGATCAGTCCCTGTTCGGCGGCGTAATCGCACAGCAGATTCAGGCATGCCGGAAAGTCGTAGTGCGCCGTCTGCTTTTCATAGCTCTCGAGCTTCAGCTCCGCAAGGAGCGCGTTTCTCGCGAACGTCTCGTCGAGCGCGTCCAGCAGGCCGCAATTTTTCGCGTAATCCAGCAGCGAATCGAGCGCCGCATATACAGCTTCCAGTTTCATAAGATAGCCTCCTGACATATTTCATAGGATGGAGTTTTCTGATTTTACGACCACATCATAATCGCATTTTCCCCACGTGTCAAGGCACAGCATATGGACCAATTCTCCCTGCCTCTTCCTGCGCGTCAAAGCACAAATTCCCATCTGATACCTATATGGAAGCGGCGGACTCCTTTTGACCGGAATCTGCCGCTTGAAGCAGCCCTTCCGCTTCGTCTCGCTCATGTAGGCAATGCTCGCAAGTTGCCCGAGCAGAAGATCAAAGGCATAGTGGCCGGCAATGTATCTTCCGTCATGCTCTTTTGTAAAATCGGGATTGCCAAGCAAAAAAACGATTCGCCAGCCCGACATGATTCATGTTATCCAGTTTCCATACTGGATGGGATCAGATCAGCGCTTGCGGTACACAGAAATGATCTTGGCGCAAGTATGGAACGAACAGATTTGCCCATTCAAGGCATCCAAACCTGTGATTTTCGTCTTAGACGGAGCAAATAATCTTCATCTTGGCTCTCGAAATATGGGCACTCGAATTTTACGGGAGGCACGCAAATATGGTATTTCCAGATGGTTCATAACCCAATGGGCAGATGACGACAAAATGTTAAACAATCTGTCCCAGGCGGCTTTACGCATTTTCTTTCGTCCCGGCGCATACCGAAAGCGCCGGCTCCTCGCGGCCAACTCCACGGCGTTAGGATCGCGATGCCGTTTTCAAATCGAACTGGGGGTCTGGAGGTGTACGCCTTCGAATTGCGACGCATATTGCAGCGTATGGTCTACAAATTCCTGCATGGGTTTTGAGATGGGGGACGGCGGCGTGATGAAATAGACGCAGCGCTGCGGGTGCGGCGTGATGGGCAGCAGCTTTGCGCCGGTAGAGGCGGCAATCTGAAAGGCAGCGGAGTATGGCGCGACCATCCAAAGGCGTTTATTCACCATGAGCCGCTCCAGTGCGTTCATGTGGTCGATGGTGATCAGCGGCACGGATTTTGTTCCGTACCAGTAATTGTGCCACTCGTCAAATTCGTTGTTCCACGGAATCCGGATTTCGTTTCGCACATCCAGTTGATCGGGTGTCATATGCTCGGAGGTTGCAACCTCATGCCCGGCGACAAGACACATCTCCTCTTCCCATAACGGCTGAACGTGCAGACCGCGCGTAACGGTAATATTGCAGATAAAAGCGCCGTCCAGAATGCCGCTCAGGACACGGCCGATTGCCGTGTAGGAATGCTGGCTTTCGACAGAAAGATGCACCGCCGGATGCGTCTGCATGAAAGAGTTGATGCTCGGATAAATCACATAGTTGACCAGGGAGTTGATGGCCGAAAAGTGCAGAATATGACCACTGCTGTTATCGCTGATGGCCTGCATTTCCTCCCACAGCTTGCTCCACTGCTCGGCGAGCTCTACAAAGCGTTCGCCCTGCGTGGTAAGGGTAACCGCGCGCAGGCCTTTTCCGCGCCGCAGAAGCTGAAAGCCGAGCTCCTTTTCCAGCGACTGAATGTTGCGGCTCAGCGCGGGCTGGCTGATATAGAGCTTTTCAGCGGCTGTTGTCAGATTTCCATAACGAACGGCGGCAAGCAAGGCGTTGATCTCAGCATTATTCACAGTGGTATTCCTCCCAGATTGACAGATTTTATAGGCTGTATTTGCAGAACGTACGAAATAGGCCTGGAAAAATTGACAAACGATGTAAAATATGCGTATTTATTATATTATATGCGATTTTTGTCATTTTACAAGAAGAAAATGAGCGCGTATACTAAGGGAAATTCAAGAACATGTAAAAATATTTTAATAATAGGAAGACATATGATTCTGTTTTCCAGTGAAAGACACGAAAGCTGTGTGCCTTTCTGAAATATCATATTTCTGAATATTTACAATGAGGGACGCAAAGGAAGCGTGGGGAGGATTCTATCGTGAAAAAAATCCGCAACTACAGCGCAATCACTGCGCACGGCGACGTACCGGCGCGAAAGATGGTGCTGGATCTGATGGATCGTGTGTTACAGGAGGTGGACTCCTATCAGAGGATCCGGGACGTCATGCATGTGGAAGGCAACGTGCTGCATGTGGGCGTAAAGAGCTGGAACCTTGAAAGCAAGCGGAACATTTACCTGCTTGGCGCAGGAAAGGCGTGCAATGCCATGGCGCAGGCTGTCTGCGACGTTCTGGGCGAACGGATCACAAAGGGAATCATTTGCGTCAAGATTAAAGAGGAGCAGGATCACTACTGCAACACCGACGTTTATGTCGGCGGGCACCCGCTGCCGAATGAGGAAGGCATGCTGGCCGCACAGAAAATGATCGACCTGATTTTGCAGGCAAAGCCGGAAGACTTGTTCATCTCCGTTTGCAGCGGCGGAAGCTCCGCGCTTCTGACCTACCCCATCGAGGGAATCACGCTTGAAGATGAAATTAAAACGCAGGATCTGCTTCTGCGCAGCGGCGCAAAGATTCTGGAAATCAACGCGGTTCGCCGCCATATTTCCCGCACAAACGGCGGACGGCTGGCAGAACTGATCTGCCACAAAATCGGCGCAGAGCTCATCAGCTTCCAGATCAGCGACGCTGTTGGCAAAAAAGAGTCAAAGGACCGCGCGCTGCCGGCTGAGTTCCATGGAACACCCTTCGGCGGCGACCAGACGACCATTCAAAACGCCCGCGAGATGATCGTCAATTATGATCTGCGCGAAACGCTGCCGCAGAGCGTGGTCTCGTATCTGTTTGACGACAGCCGCGCGCAGGAAACGCCGGGAGATATCGCGCCGGATAAAATGACGACGTTCCTGATGGGAAATCTCGCAGATTCCTGTACGGCGGCAAAGCACGCAGCGCAGGAAATGGGCGTGCCTTGTATGGTGCTGACCACCTTCCTGGAGGGCGAAAGCAGCGAGGCAGGACTATTCCTTACCTCGCTGGCACGGGAAATCAAGTATAACGAAAGGCCGATTGCAGCGCCGTGCTTTGTGGTCTGCGCGGGCGAAACGACATGCAGCGTAGATAAGGCGCGCGGCGTCGGCGGACCGTCGCAGGAGCTGACATTGGGCGCTTCCATCGGCCTGCGTGGAATGGACGGCGTGGCAATCGCTTCGATCGATACGGAGGGCACGGACGGGCCGACCATCTATGCCGGCGGCATTGTGGACGGTACAACATTCGACGCCGTGGAACAGTCCGGCGAGAATGTATACGAGGCGCTTCGATACCACTATTCCGGAAATGTGCTTGAGCGTGTACAGGACAGTATTTTCACCGGAAATACCGGAACGAACCTGTGCGATTTCAACGTACTGTATGTCGGTTGAGCAGCTGCCGTTTATAAGGAGGTCAAACATGTCAAAAATCAAGGAAGTCAAAGCACGACAGGTTCTGGACTGCAAGGGCCGCCCGGTTGCCGAGGTCGACATTATCACGGAAACAGGCGTTCTTGGAAGAGCAGGCGCATCGACAGGCTCGTCTGTCGGCGCAAACGAATCGTTTGTTCTGCGCGACGGCGACCCGAGCGTCTATGGCGGCCTGAGCGTCTATCACGCGATTGACAACATCAGAAACGTGATCGCGCCAGCCATCATCGGGATGGATGTGCAGGACCAGACGGCGATCGACGAGACAATGATTGCGCTGGACGGTACAAGATACAAGACAAAGCTGGGCGGCAACGCGATTTATGCTGTTTCCGTTGCGGTGGCCAAGGCGGCGGCCGCAGAAAACGGGAAACAGATTTATCAGAACATGGCGCAAAAGCCGATCACTTATATTATGAGTCCGTCGGCCAACGTTATCAACGGCGGCACCTATAACGGAAAAACGCAGGCATTCCAGGAGTTCATGATCCTGCCGCACGGCGTGAGGACCATCGAGGAGTCGGTTCGGATGATCGTTGAGGTGTTCTACCATCTCGACGAGGTCATCCGGAAATATAACGGCGGCAAGCCCGCAATGGGAAACTACAGCGGCTGGGGCGCGCCGTCCGATGACCCGATGCAGGTGCTGGATATCATCGCAGAGGCTGTCAATGATCTGGGCTTTACCGACCATATGGTCTATGCGCTGGACTGCGCGAGCAGCGAATACTACGATGCGGAAAAGGGACTTTACCGCTGGCGTGGCGACTATGTGGATCGTGATTTCATCATCGACCAGCTGGCGGCAATTTCGCGCAAATACCCGCTGGCCTTTGTAGAGGACGCTTTGCAGGAAGAGGACTTCGAAGGCTTCAAGCTGGCGAGCGAACGCATCAATACGGTGATCGTCGGCGACGATTTTCTCTGCACGAGCCTTGACCGCGCAGAAAAGGCGGTTTCCATGGGCGCGGCACGTGGCATGATCTTCAAGCCGAATCAGGCAGGCACGCTGACCGAGGCGCTGCGCACCGCAAAGTTTATGATGGATCGCGGGCTGCTGGTCATTCCGTCCGGACGCGCGGGCGGCACGCTGGATTCTCCCGAGAAGGAAATTGCTGTTGCGCTGGGAGCTTGGGTCACCAAAACCGGTGCGCCGCGCAGTGGTTCTCGCACCAACGGCTTTAATTTCCTGCTTCGTACGTCGGAGGAGCTCGGCGTTCCGCAGACCGACGTGATGCAGCTGGAAATTTTTAAGCATTTACACCGATAATTCAGAAAGGATGTAGAAGCAATGTCGAAAATTAAACAGGTAATTGCGCGGCAGGTTCTTGACAGCAACGGTCGACCCGTGGTAGAAACAGATATCCTTACCGAAGCAGGATTCCTTGGCCGAGCAGGTGCATCCACTGGCACCTCCGTCGGCGCAAACGAGTCGTATGTTCTGCGCGACGGCGACCCAAATTTCTGGGGCGGCATGAGCGTGATGAAGGCGGTCGAGAATGTCAATGCCCGCATCGCCCCGGCGCTGGTCGGGCTGGAGGTGCAGGATCAGGAAACGATCGACCGCACTATGATCGAGCTCGACGGCACGCGCTACAAAACCAACCTTGGCGGCAACGCGATTTTCTCCGTCTCTGTTGCAGCCGCCTATGCCGCCGCGGCTGAAAATCACAAACATATCTATCAGAACGTGGCAACTAAGCCGATCTCCTACATCATGAGCCCGTCGGCCAACGTCATCAACGGCGGTACATATAACGGAAAGACCATGCCATGGCAGGAATTCATGGTGCTTCCGCACGGCATGACGGACGTGAACGAGTCTATCCGGATCATCGTTGAGATTTTCTACCGGTTAGGTCAGGTGCTGAAGGAAATGAACGGCGGCCGCCCGATGGTCGGCAATTACAGCGGCTGGGCGGCGTTCTCGGACGATCCCAAAGAGGTCATGAAGGTTCTCTCGCAGGTCGTGGCAGATCTTGGTTATACGGACAAGGTTGTCTATGCGTTTGACTGCGCAAGCAGCGAATATTACGATGAAAAGCGCGGCATGTATCTCTGGCGCGGCGACTATGTCGACCGGAACTTCCTGATTCAGGAACTGGAGGATCTGACGAAGACATATCCGATCGCGTTTGTGGAAGACGCACTGTATGAAGAAGACTTTGAAGGCTTCAAGATGGCAAGCGAGCGACTCAATACGGTCGTCATCGGTGACGATTTTCTCTGTACAAGTCTCGACCGTGCAAAGAAGGCGGTCGAAATGGGCGCGGCGCGCGGCATGATCTTCAAGCCAAACCAGGCCGGCACCGTGACAGAAGCGCTGGAAACCGCAAAGTATATGATCGATCGGGGTCTTCTCGTGGTTCCGTCCAGCAGAGCGGGCGGCACCATCGACTCTCCGGAAAAGGAATTCGGACTTGCGCTCGGCGTCTGGGCGGTCAAAACCGGCGCGCCAAGAGAGGGCACGCGCGTGCACGGTTTCAACTTCCTGATGCACGCAAATTATGAGCTGAACGTCCCGATGACGGATGTTACAAAGCTCCCTATTTTCTCGCATCTGGTCAGATAACGCTGTCGTAATCTGCGTTTCACGCATGGTTATAGAACTCCATAGAAAAGAAAGGAAGATACTATGAAAGTCAAACGTTTCTTGCTGTTGTTCCTGTGCGCAGTGATGCTGTTTTCCATGGTCGCGTGCAGCGGCGAAACCACAAGCAAGTCGGCTGAATCGGCAGACGCATCTGCCTCTTCGACGGCCAGCACAGAACCTTCCTCCGCAGACGCCTCTGAAGCACAGAGCAATACTGGCTATTCGCAGGGGCAGATCGTTTCTACGGAACCGACCGGAATCGTTTCCTCCAAGGACTCGATGATCGTTGTTGTTCCTGCAGATCCCGGTTCTCTGGATCCGCATGACTCCGTGACGCAGAACAAGCATCAGTCCACGCGGCAGATTTATGAAACCCTTGTTGTTTACGATGACGACGGCAACCTGATTCCGTGGTTGGCGGAAAGCTGGGAGTATGCCGATGACTGCACCATCAACTTCAAGATTCGCGAGGGCGTGAAGTTCCACAACGGAGACGAACTGAAGGCAAGCGACGTGATCTTCACGCTCAACCGTCTGGTCAAGGACAACACGGTTGCCGCGATGCAGGTCAACAAGGTCGACTTCAGCAAAACCGTTGCAACGGGCGACTATACGTTCACGCTCGTGACCTTTGAGCCGTACGCTATTCAGGTTGCGATGCTGGAAAACCCGCTGTGTGGCATTATCTCCGAGCGCGCCTATACCGAATCGAACGGCGACTTCTTCAAAGCGCCGGTCGGCACCGGCCCGTATAAGGTCGTCCAGTATAACTCCGGCGACAGCCTCATTCTCGAAGGCTTCGATGATTACTGGATCGAAGGCCAGCCCTATGTGAAAAATGTGACTCTGCGCTATATCTCAGACGCTTCTTCCCGTGTGATTGAGGCAGAATCCGGCAACGCAGATATCGTGTATGAAATCACCGCAACGAACGTTGACCGCGTGCGCGCCGACGAAAACATCAATCTTGTTTCGGCCATGGGCGCGAACACCAGCGACCTTTACATGAACCAGGCCAAGACTCCGTTTGAAAACGAGCTGGTC
>CALCJW010000190.1:0-13024 GCA_937967235.1 uncultured Clostridia bacterium | reverse complement strand
CTTCCGCCGACAATACTTACCGGGTGACTGGTCGGGAAGATAGGTAATGCCAACACAAAGGATCAGCGAAAGCTGGTCCTTTGATTTATCCATTGGTGCTGATTGGGATGAGGGTCCACCTGTTCCCATACCGAACACAGAAGTTAAGCTCATTTTCGCCGACGATACTTGCCGGGTGACTGGCCGGGAAAATAGGTAGTGCCAATGTTTGAAAAAAGACCGTCTGCTATGCAGGCGGTCTTTTCGTTTATTCTCGGACGCTTAGTTTCAGCACATCAGGTCTTGCGTAATGGCCGCAGCTGTCAAACTCCATGCGGCTGGCGGGAACCTTCTGCATGTCAAGATCGGCGTAGATGATCGCTTCTTGATCCCAGACAGTTTCGCTTGATTCATGGCCAAAGGGGTCGATGACGCAGCTGCCGCCGCGGCAGGCGATGTCAGGAAGGCGGGAAATTTCATCTGCCCCGCTTTTCGTTTGCGGGTAATCCGACTTGCGGAACACAAGATCGGCGTTTACAAAGTAGCAGTGGCCTTCGATTGCGATGTGACGGATGGTATGCTGCCATTCGGGATTATCATTTGTGTTCGGTGAAATGTAGATCGTAATGCCCTTCTCGTAGAGCGCGGCGCGCGCGAGCGGCATGTAGCTCTCCCAGCAGATGAGGCTCCCGATTCTTCCCCAAGGCGTGTCCATCACGGGGAAGAAATCCTGCTGCGCATCGCCCCAGATGAGCCGCTCGGCGCCGGTTGGTTTCAGCTTGCGGTGGTTGAGGGCTTGGCCATCGGAGGAGATGAGCATATTAGAGTTGTAGAGCGTTGCCGTGGCCTCTTCGCGCTCGGAGTATCCGAAGCTGAGATAAACGCTCAAGCGCTTTGCACAGTCGATCAGCTGCTGCATTTCTTCGCCGGCTGCGAGAATGGAATTGTCATAATAGACCTTCCAGTCTTCGCGGCCGGACTCTTTGCGGCTGCCGACGGTGTAGCCGAACGTCATGCCGTAGGGGTAGCCCGGGAGAAAGAGCTCGGGGAAGACAATGAGCTCTGCGCCGTTTTTCGCCGCTTCTTCGATGAGGCGGAGCGCCTTTTGCAGGCACGCATCTTTATTGAACATCACGGGTGCGGCCTGCACGATGGCGAGGCGGCAGTTGGTTTTCAGGCCTTTCATCCGCAGGCCATCAGGCGTCGTAGCCATTGGGGTTGTTTTTCTGCCAGTTCCATGAATCGCGGCACATGTCGGCAACTGTGCGCTTTGCGTGCCAGCCGAGCACCTGTTCTGCCTTCGCGGGATCGGCGTAGACGGTCGCGAGGTCGCCCGCGCGGCGCTCGCCGATGATGTACGGAACGTCAACGCCGTTTACAGACGAGAAGGTGTTCACCATCTCAAGAACGCTCACGCCTTTGCCCGTGCCGAGGTTGAAAATTTCACAGCCCGCGTGGTCCTCCGCGAAGTGAAGGGCGGCCAGATGACCCTCCGCCAGATCCATCACGTGGATGTAGTCGCGCACGCCCGTTCCGTCGGGGGTGTCGTAGGAGTCACCAAAAATCGTCAGCTGCTTGAGCTTGCCGACGGCGACCTGCGTGATGTAGGGCATGAGGTTATTCGGAATACCGTTCGGGTTTTCGCCGATGAGACCGGATTCATGTGCGCCGATCGGGTTAAAATAGCGAAGGAGAACGACATGGAGGTCAGGATTCGCTTTGGCCGCGTCCTTGAGAATTTGCTCGATCATGAACTTCGTCCAGCCGTAGGGATTCGAGCAGTGGCCGGTGTCGGCAGACTCGGTGAGCGGTGCAGGCTGGTCGCCATATACGGTTGCGGAGGAGGAGAAAACAAACTCCTTGCAGCCGAATTCCTGCATGACCTCGAGCACGCTCAGCGCGGAGTCGAGATTGTTGCGGTAATAGGCCAGCGGCAGACGGACAGATTCACCGACGGCCTTGAGGCCTGCAAAGTGAACAACGCCTGTGATGGACTGCTCAGCGAAAATGCCGCGCAGCGCCTGCTTGTCGCAGACGTCGACGTTATAAAGCGCCGGGCGTTTACCCGTAATTTTTTCAATGCGATCGAGAACCTTCGGCGAGCTGTTCGAGAAATTGTCCGCCAGCACGACCTCAACGCCCGCGTTCAGGCAGGCGACCGCCGTATGCGACCCAATGAACCCGGCACCGCCGGTCAGTAGAATTGCCATGATAGAAACCTCCTGTATTGTGATTTCAGACGCAGTATAGCACGGGGCTTTTGTAAATGCAAGGGACGCTTCCGGCGGGTTTTTGTAAAATTTCGACTTTATTTTGCCGCCTGGCCGACGGCGGGGACTTTTTCGGCAGGCACTGCTGAAATAAAAATCCCCCTTCCCAAGCCGGGGAAAATCCGGTATAATATACGATAAGCCCCCATTTTTGGGCAGGAGGAAAAACAATGGCAAAACTCTACTTCAAATACGGCGCGATGGGCTCAAGCAAGACGGCGACCGCCCTCATTACAAAATACAACTATGAAGAGCGCGGCATGAAGGTCTGGCTCATCAAGCCTGCGGCCGATTCGCGCGACGGGCAGTTTACGCTTAAGTCCCGCATCGGGCTTTCATCCGAGTGCGAGGCTATCAGCGCGGACAAGGACATCCGCACGCTCTATCACGCGCGGGAAAAGGCCGATGTGATCATCGTCGACGAGTGCCAGTTCATGACGATGGCGCAGATCGACCAGCTGCGCGAGCTCGTCGACCGGGAGGACCTGCCCGTTCTGTGCTTCGGCCTGCGGACGGATTTCCAGACGAAGCTGTTTCCCGGAAGCATGCGGCTTTTCGAGCTGGCCGACTCCATTACCGAGATCAAAACCATTTGCGACTGCGGACGAAAGGCCACGACCAACGCCCGCATCAGTCCGGAGGGCTATGTGGTAACTGAGGGCGATCAGGTCTTCCTCGGCGGCAACGACAGCTATATCGCGATGTGTCATAAGTGCTATCAGGACTATATTTTGCAGCATAGAAAGGTGGAACTGCTCCATGGAAGTGAAAGAGATCTTACGTAAATGCGACCACACGCTGTTAAGCCAAACGGCAACGTGGGCGGAAATCAAGGCAATCTGCGACGACGGCATGAAGTACCATACGGCCAGTGTCTGCATTCCCGCGTCGTATGTGAAGCAGGCGAAGGACTATGTGGGAGATAAGCTTCCCATCTGCACGGTCATCGGCTTCCCGAACGGGTATGATACAACGAAGGCAAAGTGCTTTGAGGCGGCGGACGCAGTCGAAAACGGCGCGGACGAAGTGGACATGGTCATCAACCTCGGCTGGGTCAAGGATCAGAAGTGGGACGCGCTGCTGAGCGAGATCAAGGCTGTAAAGGCGGCCTGCCGCGGGAAGCTTCTGAAGGTCATCATTGAAACGTGTTTGCTCACGGACGAAGAGAAAATTAAAATGTGCGAGATCGTCTCCGACTCCGGCGCGGACTTTATCAAAACGTCGACCGGCTTCTCGACCGCAGGCGCAACGTTCCACGACGTGGAGCTGTTTGCCAAGCACGTGAAGCCAGGCGTGAGGATCAAGGCCGCGGGCGGCATCTCGTCTTTGGAGGACGCGGAGAAGTTCATCGAACTCGGCGCGTCGAGACTCGGAACGAGCCGCGTCGTGAAGATCGTCAAGAAGCTGGAGCAGGAAGGCTAGGATACACATTATAATATAGATATGTCTGCATATCGTATCGTATAGAAAAGGAGAACACAACATGGCGAATTATCCGACCCCGCATATCAGCGCCAAGCCCGGCGACTTTGGCCAGACGGTTCTGATGCCCGGAGACCCTCTGCGCGCAAAATTCATCGCAGAAAATTTCCTGAAAAACCCCGTGCTCGTGAACAACGTGCGCGGCGTGCAGGGCTACACCGGAACGTATGACGGCGTGAAAATTTCCGTCATGGCCTCCGGTATGGGCATGCCGTCGATCGGCATTTATTCCTGGGAGCTGTACACGGTCTTCGGCGTGGAGAACATCATGCGCATCGGCTCGACGGGCGCGCTGCAGGATCATATTAAGCTCCGCGACATCGTCATCGGACAGGGCGCTTGCACCGACTCCAACTGGGCGTCCCAGTATCACCTGGCCGGCATGTTCGCGCCAATCGCGGATTTCCACATGCTGGAGACCTGCGTCGAGACGGCGAAGGAAATGGGCGTTGCGTATCACGTGGGCAACATTTTGTCATCCGACCGGTTCTATGGCGACGACGGCGACATGCCCGAGGGCTGGAACGCGAACCACGGCTGGAAGAAGATGGGCGTGCTCGCGGTCGAGATGGAAGCGGCGGCGCTCTACATGAATGCGGCTCGCTGCGGAAAGCGCGCGCTTGCCATCTGCACCGTCTCCGACCACATTCTCCACCACGAGGCGACGACCGCCGAAGAGCGCCAGAACGGCTTCACCCAGATGATGGAGCTCGCGCTCAAGACCTCGGTCAAGCTCGAAAAGTAACAGCAGAAGCGCCGTATTTTACGGCGCTTTTTGCCCCGAAAGGATGGAACAAAGCATGAAACGTATTTTTCTGATTGTGTTAGATTCCTGCGGCGTGGGCTATGAGCCGGACGCGGACAAATTTGGAGACGTCGGCTCGGACACGCTGCGCCGGTGTGCGACCTCTTCCAAATTCGACATGACAAACCTCGTCTCCATGGGCCTTGGGAATCTGGACGGCATTGACTATCTGCCGAAATGCGAAAAGCCGACCGCGGCGCTTGCCAGATTGCAGGAGCGCTCAATGGGCAAGGACACCACGATCGGCCACTGGGAGATCGCGGGTATCGTCTCGGAAAATCCGCTGCCGACCTACCCGCACGGCTTTCCCAAGGAGGTTATCGACGAGTTTTCGCGCCTGACCGGCCGCAAAGTTCTGTGCAATCTTCCCTATTCCGGCACGGATGTCATCCGGGACTATGGCCGCGAGCAGGTGGAAACGGGTGCGCTGATTGTCTACACGTCGGCAGACTCCGTCTTCCAGATTGCTGCGCACGAGGATATTGTCCCGCCCGAGCAGCTCTATGAATACTGCCGCATTGCGAGAAAGCTTCTCATGGGCGAGCATGGCGTGGGAAGGGTCATCGCCAGACCCTTTACCGGTGAATGGCCGTACATGAGAACGCCGAGACGGCACGATTTTTCGATCGAGCCGCCGAAGAAAACGGTTCTGGACGCGATTGTGGACGCGAAAAAGGACATGATCGCCGTCGGCAAGATCCACGATATTTTTGCCGGCCGCGGTATGACGGAGTTTACCTACACGACGGGAAACACCGACGGGCTGGAGAAAACAATGGCCTACGCGGACAAGGACTTTACGGGACTTTGCTTCGTGAACCTTGTGGACTTTGACATGCTCTACGGCCACCGCAGGAATATTGACGGCTACGCGCAGGCGCTGCACGAATTTGACCGGTGGCTGCCGGGCTTCCTCGGAAAGCTTCATGAAGACGACCTTGTCATCGTCACGGCGGACCACGGCTGCGACCCCGGCTATCTCAAGCACACCGACCACACGAGAGAGTATATCCCGATGATCGCGCTCGGAAAATCGGTGCGGCCCGTGAACCTCGGAACGCGCGTGGGCTTCTGCGACATTGCCGCGACGGTGGCGGAGCTTCTGAACGTGCCCTATGAGACCCCGGGCAAGAGCTTTGCGAAGGAAATCACGGAATAAAAGCAATTTATTTTGAAGGAGGCTTTGCGATGACCCCTGAGAAATTGGTATCGATGGCATTAGACGCCATGCAGCGTGCCTACGCGCCCTACTCCGGCTACAAGGTCGGCGCAGCGCTTTTGTGCAAGGACGGAAGCGTCGTCTGCGGCGCGAACATTGAAAACGCGGCTTACGGGCCTTCCAACTGCGCCGAGCGCACGGCGATTTTTACGGCGGTGTTTGAAGGCAAGCGGGACTTTGCGGCCATCGCCGTCGTGGGCGGCAAGGACGGTGTGGCGTCGGATTACTTCCCGCCCTGCGGGGTTTGCCGGCAGGTGATGCTGGAGTTCTGCGCGCCGGACTTTAAGATCTATATGGGGAAGCAGGACGGGACGTATCTGGAAACAGAGCTCCGCGACTTCATGCCCTACGGCTTTCGCGCGAGCGAGTATATGAAGTAACCGACCGAATCGAAATAATTCCGTGGAAACGATAACTTCTTGTGATTTCACCTTGATTTTACCGCGCAGCTGTGCCATAATAGGCTAGCGGAAATTCCGCGGAAACAAAATACAATTTGGAGGAACGAACATGAAAAAGATCCTTGCTCTGCTTCTGGCGGTAGTTATGGTTCTCGGCATGGTCGCCTGCGCTTCGAAGACCGAGACGCCGGCTGAGACCACGACCACCGAGCCCGCTGCCACCGAGACCACTGAAGAAACCAAGACCGAAGAGCCCGCAGCCGAAGAGACGACTGAAGAGCCCGCCGAAGAAACCGGCGCTGTCATCCAGAAGGTCGCCCTCGTGACCGACGTGGGCACCATCGACGACGAGTCCTTCAACCAGGCTACCTGGCAGGGCGTCAAGGCCTACTGCGAAGCCAACGGCATCGAGTACACCTACTATCAGCCCACCGAGGATTCCACCGAGGCTCGCTGCATCTCCATCGATCAGGCCATCAAGGAAGGCGCGAACGTTGTTGTTATGCCGGGCTACCTCTTCGGCGCTTCCATCGTCCGCGAACAGGAAAAGTATCCTGAGGTCTACTTCATCGCTGTCGACGTTGGCGCCGGCGATCTGACCGAGGACTACGCAACCTATTATGATCCCGCTGCGAACGTTGTCTGCGCGACCTTCGCGGAAGAGCAGGCTGGTTATCTGGCCGGTTATGCTGTTGTTATGGACGGCTACACCAAGCTCGGCTTCCTCGGCGGCATGGCGGTTCCCGCTGTTATCCGTTACGGCTACGGCTGGCTCCAGGGCGCGCGCGACGCTGCCAAGGAGCTTGGCGTGGAAGTTGAGTGCAACTACACCTACGCCGGTCAGTTCAATCCGGACGCTTCCATCACCGCAAAGATGGAAGGCTGGTATACCAATGGCACTGAGATCGTCTTTGCCTGCGGCGGCGGCATCTATGCTTCTGCTGTCGAGGCAGCCAACATTCATGGCGCGAAGGTCGTCGGCGTTGACGTCGACCAGAGCTACATCGATGCATGCATCGTCACGTCCGCTATGAAGGGTCTGCAGAACGTCACCGAGACCATCCTCGCTGATCTGGAAGCCGGCAAGTGGGAATCCACCTACGGCGGCAAGTTCATCACCTACTCCCTGGCCGAAGGCGACTATGTCGGTATCCCGACCGCTGAGTCCTCCTGGAGATTCAATAACTTCACCATGGAGCAGTACGAAGCTGTCCATGCCAAGCTGATGAGCGGCGAGATCGTTGTCGACAACAACTCCGACAACGTCAACCCCGAAATCGAAGGCATCACCGTCAACTACGTCGACTAATTGAAACGCAAAAAATCGCAGGCCGTAAGGCCTGCGATTTTGCTTGCAATTCGAAAGCTTTGTGGTACGATATAGAAAAACACTCAGGAGGAAGATACATGATTGCACTTGCATGCGACCACGGCGCGTTTGATCTCAAACAGGCCATCATGAAGCATCTGGAGGCAAGGGGCCTTGCCTATAAGGACTTCGGCTGCTATGACAAATCCAGCTGCGACTACCCAGACTTTGCTGCGCCCGCGGCCAGAGCCGTCGCCTCCGGCGAATGCGAAAAGGGAATCGTTGTCTGCACGACCGGCATCGGCGTCTCCATCACCGCCAACAAGATCAAGGGCATCCGCTGCGCGCTCTTGTCCGACGTGATGTCCGCCAGACTCACCCGCGAACACAACGACACCAACATGATGGCCATCGGAGCGGGCGTGACCGGCGAAATGCTGGCCCTCGAGATCGTCGACACGTGGCTCGATACCGAATTTTCCCACGCCGCGCGTCACCAGCGCCGCATCGACAAGGTCATGGCGCTGGAAACCGAGTAAGCGCTTGACAAGTCCGGCAATTCGGCTATAATAAAAACAGAGAGGTTCTACCGATAAGCGGTTTGGCCTTAGTAGTTAGTTATCTTGCAAAAAGCAGATAGCCGCAACCTTGGCCGGGGGCGGCTATCGTGCTTTAATGGTGCATATGTAGAGCGAAACCGCGATACATATCAGAATCCAAAGGATGCGGCGCATCCGATTCTGCCACATCAGCATCACCTCCCCATCGGGAAGTGCCAAACCGCCTACCGTATATCGTAAAACCTCTCCGGCTCATACGAGCAAAGCCATTGTAAGCGAAAAGACGGAATTTGTCAATAAAACGCGAAAAGCCTCCCTTTTGGGAGGCTTTTTCTTGCAATTCAGGGAAACTTGTGCTATTGTGAACATGGTGCTACCGATAAACGGCAAGCGGGCGGCTCCCCACCGCGTTTTGCGGAGGGACACAGCTTCTTTTGCCCTCCGACACATAGAAAGGGGGGCCAGCGACTTATGGTTACATACTCGGAATTGTTCCAGTTTTGTATTCTCATGGTCAGTGTGATCAGCCTCGTTATTAAGGTCTGTAACAGCAAAAAGAAGTAACCGCCCATCCCTCACAAAGATAGCGGTTACTTCTTTTATCACTTTGTAGGGGAACTGCTCGTTTGCCGGTAGCACTTCCTTTATCTGTAGTATAAACGGCAAATGAAAAAATGTCAAGGCCTGCAACGGCAAAAAGAAGTAACCGCCCCATCTTCCCCAAGATAACGGTTACTTCTTAAGTAATTCCGGGGAACCGCCTGTTTGCCGGTAGCACCCTTGCTATTTCTAGTATATCCGATTTTCTCCAAAAGTCAAGGCCTGTAACGCAGAATCCCCCTACGCAGTCCGTGAAGGACTTCCGCAATGTTACAAGCGTATGTAACAAAAGCCAGTGTTATGTTACAAGAACATTACAACTCCCGTGGGGCTCTTGACCTTTGGCGCGCGATGGATTATGATACTGCCAGATGATGGCCAAGGGGCTTTTGTCCCGCGGCAATCAAATTTAGACAGGAGGAAAACTCAATGAAGAACTTCAAAAAGGTTCTTGCGCTGGTTCTGGTTCTGGCATCCCTGCTGGGTCTGGCAACCATGGCCGGCGCGGCGACTGAGTACAAGGACGCCGACAAGATCAACTCGGATTACACCGAAGCGATCAAGGTCCTTGATCTCATCGAAACAATGCAGGGCTATCCCGATGGGAACTTCAAGCCCACTGCAACCATCACTCGTGAAGAGGCTGCTAAGGTCATCGCCATCTTTGACAACAAGGATGCAGACATCAGCACCTACTACACCTCCATCAACCCCTTTACCGATGAAAAGGGTCGTTGGGGCGAGTCCTATGTTGGCTACGGCTATCGCGCAGGCATCATCGCCGGCATGAACGCCACCACCTATGCTCCCACCTCCAACGTCACCGGCACCCAGTTCCTGAAGATGGCTCTGGTCACCCTGGGCTACGATCAGGAGAAGGAAGGCTTTGTTGGCACTTCCTGGGCAGTCAACGTTCTGGCGCTTGCCAAGAAGATCGGCCTGATCGACAATCTGGCTGACGGCTGGAAGCCCGAGCATGACCTGACCCGTGAAGAGGCTGCTCAGATCCTTCTGAACGCTCTGAACGCTGACACTGTCGAGTACGCACAGGAAGCTAAGTCCGCGAACTGGAAGCCGACCGAGAAGGACGGCGTTATCACCTTCGGCGGCAAGCTGTACCTGACTGTTGCCGGCGCTGTCAAGACTGGCAAGGCTCTGTACAAGGACTTCGACCTCAAGAAGGAAGACTCCACCGACGCTTTCTATCGTCCCTACACCAAGTGGACCAAGGATAATGTCTCTGTTGAGATCATGAAGGCCCCGAAGGCTACCTTCACCAAGAAGTTCTCCGCGTGCGATCTGCTTGTCGCTCTGGGCGTCAAGGAGTCCGACACCAAGACCAAGATCTTCATCGATAAAGTCTACTGCGATGGCGACGACACCGCTGATTTCGACGACTACGATATCTACGATGACGCTTACACGAACGCTGACGGCGAAGCTTACTGGAAGCACGGCAACAGCAACTGCCCGCAGGCTAAGGGTGCAAAGCACGGCGCGCAGGGCACGCTGACCCAGGTCTTCTACAACGGCAAGGACGCTGATGGCAACAAGCACTACACCATCACCTCCATCGAGACTTGGCTCGGCAAGGTCACCAAGGTCACCAATAAGACCACTGCTCGCGACAACCACGTCAAGAGCGACGGCGCTGTCAAGCTGAACGCTTACTTTAACAACCTCCAGAAGCTCGAAGAGAACAACTACGATTACTGCGGCAAGATGGACGAAGCTGGCCACACCGGTCACTGCGCAGCCCTCGAGAATGCGAACGATGATGGCGTGACTGAGCTGACCTTCAATGATCCCACCGGTCTGAAGAAGGACGACTATGTCCTGTTCACCTACTCCTTCCGTACGCTCGATGATGACGGCGACAAGACGGACGACTATGAGTGCGTCCAGACTGTCGATGTCACTGAAGGTAAGAACGGCCGTCTCTCCGGCTACAAGTTCGGCACCTCCGCTGGCTCCGATCCTTCCGAGACCCGCATTGACAGCGAATACGTCAAGGATTCCCAGCACTTCCACATGGGCTATGATCTGTCCAAGACCAACCAGTACGGCACCTACACCTTCTTCTATGACGCTTACGGCAACGTGATCGGCATGAAGGACGCTGCTGACTCCTCCAACTGGGCTGTCATCGACCGCGCTTGGGTCACCTTCGAGAACAAGGGCACTGCTGTCATGAACGCTGACGTCGTTAGCGTCGATGATGCGAAGACCACCACCAGCACTGTCAAGAAGTTCACGGATATCACCGATTACATTGAGGCTATTGAGGAATCCATCAACGACTCCTCCGCGAAGAACTTCGCTTATGATCTGGCTGTGTACCTGAAGGACCTCACCAACGGTGAAGGCTACAAGGACTTCGACCCGATTTACGATCACCTGTTCAAGGTTTCCACCGACAAGGATGGCGTCTTCTCCGTGAAGGTTGCTAAGAATTCCGATGGTGAGTACGTTGTCAACGAATACGGCGATCTGGAAAGCACTGATGACACCATCAAGACTGTCAAGGGCAAGCCGTATCTGGAGATCAAGGAAGGCGACATGGATGCTGACAAGAGCATTTCGCTGACCTCCGACACCAAGTTCCTCGTTCACAACATGGACGGCACTTACTCTGCATACACCGGCTACAAGAACGTTCCGTCCCTGATTGCCCACTATGCTGAGGTTGTCTTCGACTCCGACTATGCTGACAAGTTCGTTGCTGAGGTTGTCTATCTGACCAAGGATGTTTACACGACAGACAGCAAGGTTGTCGCTTATGTTGGCAACGGCGCTGATCGCAGCAACATCGAAGTTGTTGAGGACGGCGACACGTACTACAACCTGACTGCTTATGTCAACGGCGAAGAGACCAACGTCTATGTCGACGAGGCCGATATGAAGGCATACTTCGACAAGAAGGCCGATTCCTTCGTGGCTGGCTTCTATGAGCTGCAGTACACCGAGATCGACGGCGTCAAGACCGCGAAGGTCACCAAGAACTTCACCGCTTCTACCGACGATGATGACAACTACCTGGTCGAGCCGGTTGTGGCTGAGTACTTCAACGGCACTGTCATCAAGATCGATGGCACGACCTACGCTCTGACTGATGATTGCGGCCTGTTCGCGATCAACGGCAAGAAGGTCGAAAAGAGCTCCGCTTCCGAGATCGAAGACCTGTACGATGATTTCGACAGCTTCGACGATACCGTTGACGACAACGAGAACGCTCACAAGGTCTACGTTGCTCTCAACGATAAGGACGAGGCTACCG
The DNA here is from genome assembly GCA_937967235.1 of uncultured Clostridia bacterium. Classification (GTDB taxonomy): domain Bacteria; phylum Bacillota; class Clostridia; order Oscillospirales; family Oscillospiraceae; genus CAG-170. Next base: position 1,122 of record CALCJW010000190.1, on the reverse strand, counting down.
CGATCTACATCAAGCTGGCAGTCAACGACTAATCCGAACCTTTTAGAGTTCAGTTAGTTCACTCCTAAAAAAGTCCCCGGGGCGCAAGCCCCGGGGATTTTTCCAGCCTCTTGACAAACCGGCCGGTTTGCGTATAATAAAAGAAGAGAGACGATACCGATAAGCGGTTCGGCTCAAGAATTGGTTTGCAGTTTAAAAACTAGAAACCGTCACTTTGCCGAGTGGCGGTTTCCGCGTCTCTTTACGATAATGGTAACTGTAAAAGCACCAATATGTAACGTAATACGCATAAGCTTCACCTCCTTTTCGGAAGTGTCAGCCGAACCGCCTACCGTGTATCGTATCGTCTCTCCCGCCCATAAAGGGCAAGACCATTGTAGCGCAGAAAGCAGAATTTGTCAATCAAACGCACTTGACAAATCCAAGCTGACGGGTATAATAAAAGAAGAGAGACGATACCGATAAGCGGTTCGGCTCGTTAAAGGTTGCTTAGAAAATTTCCAAGAAAACCGTCACTTGCCAGAGTGGCGGTTTTCGCGTCTCTTTACAATGATTGTGACCGTGTATGGCCCAATATGTAACGTAATACGCATAGGCTTCACCTCCTTTTCGGAAGTGTCAGCCGAACCGCCTACCGTGTATCGTATCGTCTCTCCCGCCCATACGGGCAAGACCATTGTAGCGCAAAAAGCAGAATTTGTCAATCGAACGCCCTTGACAAGTCCGGATATTGGTCTATAATAATAACAGAGAGGTTCTACCGATAAGCGGCTGACCTCAGTTACTGGTTAACGTACTTAAAAAGCAGATAGCCGTTACCTTGGCGGGGGCGGCTATCTTGCTTTTATGGTGAATATGTAGAGCATGCATGCGATACATATCAGAATCCAAACGATGCGAAGCACCCGATTCTGCCACATCAGCATCACCTCCCTCACAGGAGGACAGCCGCTTTACCGTTATCGTAAAACCTCTCCGGCTCATACGAGCAAACTTATTGTAATTTAAAAAGCAGAATTTGTCAAATAAAACCCCGCTTCCGGTTGGAGGCGGGGGTGCTTTTTGCGACAAAATATGGTATGCTCACGATGGTGCTACCGATAAACGGCAAGCGGGCGGCTT
>CALCJW010000189.1:0-9793 GCA_937967235.1 uncultured Clostridia bacterium | reverse complement strand
ATGAGGCAGTCTCCGCCGGGCTCTCGGACGCGCAGCGCCTTGCCTACGCGCGGGCAATTCTGGCGCAGGCCCCGCGCATGGCGGCGGCCCTGAGCCTCGCCGGGCCTCCGGTCAGGGAGCGGATTCTGTTCCTGACGAAAAAGCAGCGCACGAGCGTTCTGTGCGTCATTCTGGCGCTGCTGCTGGTCATGTCCGCTGCCGGGTGCTCAATTACGGAGCTGACGCGGCAGAAATCGGGAGAAATCACGCTGCCGAAGGAAACACAGACAGTTCAGGTCGAAACAACGACGAATATCACGCCGCAGGCGGATGCATGGCGGGAAGCAAATCTTCCGACTGAGTACGATCTGCTTGGCTGCTGTGACTTTGTGGACTGGTTCATTTTACTTACCGGCAGCAAAGCCCCCGGCTCGTCTGAGAATACCGGGTATACCGCATTTCAGGCGTTTGTGGTTCAGAAGGACGGCGAAGATTACACACTTGCAGCGTGGAACGACACATCTGAATGGGATTCATCCGTCGGCTTCATGGTACATACGCTTGTCACAAACGACAGAACCGTGATCTATGGATTTACAACGGACACTGTCTTTGGCGTGTGGGATCAGGAGAATCGGCACGACGTTTCGTTTGACGAGATAACTGTGACCTTCCAGGATAGCAGTATCCCCTTGACGCGTTCAATTGACCCCGGAAAGCCGTTTCTCACATTCTCCGAGGGCACGCGAAGCATCGCTGACATCTCTTTTTCCGACGGTGAGCGGACGGCAAACTGGTCAGATGTATCGGGAGACGGACTGAACGAGCCGTCAGAACCGCTTGACTGCGCACCGCTTCTCTCGAAAAAGTCTTCCTGCACGACCTCGCTCCCCACCCCAGCCTCTTCCATGTTCGGCCTCACAGGAAGAGAAGCGACGCTTTATGACGCGGCGGTCTCCCAAAAATATCCGCGTAGCGACAACGACATCGTTCTGCCGAGTCTTCGCGTGCGCGGTTCGTTTGAAGAAGACGGCAAAACCGTGGTCATCTGCGATCTGCATTATGATTTTTACTATGACTACACTGGTTCTGGGTGGGAGTGGAATGGAGGCGGCGCGACCACATATCTGCGGGCAGAACTTGAAACGCGAAGTGGCGCGGAGATTTGCACTGGCTTTGCGGAGTACCCGAGCGGAAGTCTGAGCGACTGGATCCGCGACCACTGCGCCCCACTGGCTATGCAGGACGCGGACGGGGCGTGGGTGTTACCGGAAACGGCAGAAAACTGGTTCCCGTCGGATGCAGATATGCTGAGCCAGTACCTGACCGCAGCGGAAGCCATACAGAAACCGACTGCGATTTTGGATGGTAGCATCGACCTTTCGGCAATGTCTGTCGATGCGCTGGGACAGCTTCTGGATGAGTTGAATGTGTTGCGGCCGGACGGCAAAAAGGCGCAAAACGAAAAATGGGCGGCGATTTCGACGGTCAAAACCGAGCTGGTCAACCGCGCGAAGGAAAGCGGTTATTCTTATCGGGAACCTGTGACCTTCGAGACGCTGAACGAAATGATCGGCTATCGCCTGATGAACAATGAGTCGCTTATGAATGCCTTCCCGGACGATGCCGCGCAGATGGAAGCTTGCCGGAAGGAAAACGCGGCGATTGAGACGTTTCGCGCGACGCTTCCCGAAAGCGGAAGCGATGAAGAGGCGTATGCGTATTGGCGGCAATACTGGCAGGACGTGCTCCATCAGGAAGCGCCATCGTATTTTGTTCCGGCAATGACGCTGACGATCTTTGCCCTGAACACATCTCCGTCCAGCAAAAAAACGTACACGCTGTCTGCCGAAGATGCAGCGGCCGTGGAAGCGCTATTCTCGATTGATTCCATGACGCCAGCCACAAGCGATTCTGAGTCCGTATGTGCGTACCAGTTTGATATTGAGAATCGCAGTTATCTTCTGGACGATTCCCGTGACTATGTGGATGCGATCGTGCGCGAAAGCGAGAATGACTATACATATTACGGCAAGCACCTGAGCGATGCGGAAATAGAATCTTTGAGAGAGATTATCAAAGCGTATGCAGAATGAAGCATGGCCGGATGAAGAAAACCGCATCGTGTCTTTTCACGAGATTTCGGACAGCCGGTACTACAGCGCAGAAGAAAACGATTTCTGGCAGATGATCGTCAGCTTAATCTTGTCTGGATACCGGGTGCAGTAAAGCGTAGATTTTTTAGAAGGCAGCTTGCAAGTTTTTCGGCTTGCAAGCTGTTTTTCTCTGTAAACTCAGAGTCGTTTCTGCTGACGGAGCACCTCCGGGAACGAGATTTGTCCGTTTGTCCGCAGCACCTCCTGATAGCTCATGCCGCGCATTTTCTGGTATGTTGCCGCATCAATATCTGTGTCTGATGCGAGAATATGATTGCAGATGTTTTGCTCAACAGCCTGCTTCAGAAGCAGTTTGCCGATTCGATCTCCGAACATACTGAGGATAGCTTCCAGCGTTTCTCCGAGGATTTTCGGCAGAAAGTCTCCAGCGTACTCGCTCTGTAAATAGCCGCAGTAGAACAGAATTGCCTTTGCAATAAACTCGTTCTGTGTGCTGCATCCGTCGCTTTTGTAGTGTTCCTGCACCCGCTGCCAAACTGTATCCTCCATCCAAACTGTGTGGCGGCTTCGTTCTTCTGTTTTCATGTTCAAAACCTCCCGAAATCGTAATAGCGTCAAAATTGTCCTTGATTTTACTGGCTTTTTGCGGATTTTAGGAAATAACAGCGCCATTCCATTTTTGACAGCCGCAGAAAAGCGCCATTTTCATCCCCCGAAACTGCCCGCACTGCGGGCAGAAGTGGACGGCCGGACGCAGAAAAGCGTCAGGCCTTTCTCCTGCTTCGCCGCTTGCGGCTTCTCCCTCTGCTGAAATTCGCCTGCAGCCGTTCTTTTTCTGCGTTTGCCGTGCCCGCAATGCTCCCGCACGTTGGCGCAACGTCCGGTTTTCTGGTGCTGGGCGAGTACGCGCTCGGCTGGGCTGCGAAAGCCGCACAAACTGCCGACACGGGCGCGACGGGCTGGGATTGGCGTTTTGGCTGTGCGATCAACCTGTGTTTTCAATAAAATCGGCATATTTCCTCCTTGCGGCATACTCGTCCAGTTTCCGCATCTGCCGATCATAGTCCTGTTGGAGCGCGAATTGAATTGGTCGGATTGTGAATAGCAGATTGCCATTTCGCTTGCGACCATCCTTCGTTGTAACTTGCGTCGGCTCTGTGACGAGCAGGTCGCGTTCTTCGAGTGAGCGGATATGCTTACGAATCGTGTTCGGACTCAACCCAACCGCATCACCGATTTTTCGGTAGCTTGGCCAGCATTGGAATGTCTGCCGATCTTCGCAGAACAGCAGGTGGGCATAAATTGCGATTTCTGCCGCGCTCAGACCCAGCGAGAAAATCTCCTTCGGCAGTGGGAAGTAGTCCTTGACCGAATTGCGTGTCGGCCAGAGACTGCGCTTCACTCTACCCTCCCGTGTGCTGCTCTACCCAGCGGATGAACGCTTCTTTCGGAACGACGATCCGATTCCCGATTCGCAGCGCGGGGAAATCTTTCTCGTGCATCAGCTCGTAGCCACTGGACGGCGCAATGCCCAGCACCTTTGCCACCGTCACCGCGTTCAGGAACAGCGGCAGCTCGTCATAATTCTTGTAGATTGATTCTTTCATGTTGTCCTCCTTTGTTCGTGTCCATTTTTTCTGTCTGTATTTTGTCTGTCCGAAAAAACACCTCCTACCCTTTATCCGTATTCAGAGGGCTTTTGTACCAAACTTTTCAAAAAATTTGTCCGTCACAAAAATCCTCTCATTACTAGTAGGGATAAAAATCGCAGTTTTGACAGCCTGTTTTCAAAAAATTCAGAAATTTTTCGCCGTTCAAAACATCCCCCTATTTAATCCGACGCTAAAAGCCGTTTTTGTTACCCTCCTTCGCAAATTTTTTATTCAGAGGGGAAGATATTTTTCGTCCAGCAATAACTCCCTCTATTTAATCCGACAGATTTTTGCGTTTTGAGCGGTGTCCCCTCAAAAAATCCCCTCACTGTATAGGCCACGGGACCGCGATTTTTAGAAGCCCTTTTGAGAAAATTCACAGATCATTTACATTTCCGCGCCTGCGTTGCCTGTTCGCGTCTCTCCGAAAAAATCCTTCTATTTAATCCGACAGAAAATCGCGTTTTGAACAGCCTGTTTTGAAAATATTTTTTGACAGAAAAAAATAGCCGCTACCCGAACAGGCAGTGGCTTTGAGGCGGCGACTTGTATCAAGCCGCACATCGAGTTATACTGGTTTTGGAATTTATTTGCCGGGAGGTTGCTAGCCCTTCTTCTGCGTTTGCCGTTCCCGCAATGCTGCTTCACAGAGGCACAACGTCCGGTTTTCAGGCTTTCGGCGGGTACGCGTTCGGCTGTGTCCTGAAAACGGCACAAACTGCCGACACAGGCGTGACGGTGCGGGGATTGCATTTTGTTGTTCGCCTTTTTTGAAAGACCCTTAACTTCGATTTGACTTTCACGCTGATTTATGGTTATAATATCAGCATGAAAGTTGGTGGCAAATATGTGTTTTGAGACACTCGACGATTTGCTGCATGAGCGGAACGGAATTCTGCGAACGTCGGATGCGTTGGCTCGCGGTATTACAAAATCTCAGTTTTACGAATACGTCAATTCTGCGAAATTAGAAAAAGCCGCACACGGCATCTATGTGTCTGCGGATATGCTGACGGACGAACTGTACTTATTGCAGGCACAGTTTCCACGCGCTGTTTTTTCGCACGAGGCGGCGCTTTATCTGCACGATCTCAGCGAATATGAACCGATTCCCTTGACAGTGACCGTTCCTGCGAGTTACAACAGCACCGGACTGACTCGGAAAGGCGTGAAAGTCTACTACGTGAAACCGGAGTGGTACACACTTGGTTTAATTGAGATCCCTTCTTTTGGTGGTCATCTGGTTCACGCCTACGACCTGGAACGCACGATCTGCGACGTGATTCGACGCAGTGAAATGATGGATGTGTCTGCATTTAATTATGCAGTCAGGGAGTACACAAAACGAAGGGATAAGAATTATGTGAAGCTGATTCGTTACGCAGCAGCGCTTCGTGTAGAGAAAAAGCTTCGTGAGAAAATGGGGGTGCTGTTCTGAATGATCAAGACATCTAAGCAATTGAAAGATCTGGTTGGAAACCGTGCGCATGGAGACAGCGCAAAATCCATGCTGTTTCTCCGGAACTATGCGATGGAGCGATTTTTGGAGCGGCTTTCTGCATCTAAGTATAGAAACTGTTTTATTTTAAAGGGTGGTATGTTGATTTCCGCAATGGTCGGGATCGACAGCCGTGCGACGATGGACATTGACACCACACTGCGCAACTACCCTTTGAATTGTGAAAGCGCCGAGCAAATCGTCCGGCAGATCGCCGATGTGGAAATTGACGACAAAATCAGCTTTGTAATCAAGAAAACAGAAGAAATTATGGAAGATTCGGAGTACCAGGGTGTGCGGCTCTCGCTTGATGCGCATCTGGACAAAACGAGGATTCCCTTGAAGATCGATATTTCCACCGGCGATGTCATTACCCCTTGTGAAATATCGTTTTCGTACCAGCTGATGTTTGAAAACCGAACAATCCCCTTGTTGGCATATCCACCTGAGACAGTTCTCGCTGAAAAGCTGGAAACGATCCTTTCACGCGGGGAAGCAAATACACGGCTGCGTGATTTCTATGATGTGTATATCCTGCAAAGAGAGGATTTCGTCGTAACACCTGATGCACTGTGCCATGCGTTACTTGCAACCTGTCGAAAGCGCGGACACGAGGATCTGCTTCATACATATGCGTCTATTCTTAATGAAGTCCGCCAGAGCGGTGCAATGCGCGCGCAATGGATGAAATATCAAACAGATTTCGACTATGCTGCCGGGATTACCTGGGATACTGTTTTGGACACAGTTGAAACACTTTGTATGAAAACATTGGATGATCATGCATTTGGAGATGAACTGCCACAGGAAGAATCACAATTTGAAATGCACTTGCTTTAACCCCGCTATTCTTTGATTACTGCGGCGCAGTTTTTGCGCTGGGTTTTCTGGTTTGACCCACACGCTGACCCACACGGCGAAAGGAGCGGACGGAAACAGTGGAAACAAGAGGAGCAAAGAGTATTGATTTCTGAACAGAAAGTGCTGAAAACATCTAAAAATCGTCATTTTTATATCTTTTCTACTCTTCGTAATCAGCAGGTCGCCGGTTCAAGTCTGGCCACTAGCTCCAGAAACCTGCGAAAGTCGAAAGATTCTCGCAGGTTTTCTCTTTTGTTTTTACATCACCTGCGCCATGAAATTCGCCATCTTTTCCGCCGTGCTTTCCTGCATCTGCCGTGTGACGTGAGTGCAGATGCAGGAAAGCGCAGTTTTTTTTAAAAGGCAGCTTGCGGGTTTTCGAACCTGAAGGCTGCTTTTGTATGCTGCTATCCGATAAGAAAAAACCGAAGCAGAGCAATCTGCCTCGGTTTTTGTGTTATTCTCCGACTTTGTGATAGACGAACGCGTTCGGGACCGGGCGGGAGCCGGTATAGCGCGTGGCAGCGTTCGAGCCGCGAATGACGTATTCGCCGTCGTACCACATCATGGCGCTTGTGCCACCATCGACGTTCATGGCCTGCACAGCGTTGTGCCGCTGCAAAATCTTTGCGCACTCGTTGACGTCGGTTCCGAGAATGCCCTCGGTGTAAAGACGGCCCTCAATGACGAGCAGCAGCATTTCGTATTTATCCGACTGGCCGATGCAGACACGGGGATTGAGCTCGACCCAGTAGTCGTTTTGCAGGACCTCGCCGTCGATGATGATGGGCGGCTGGAACTCGGTCGCGTCGCGGCAGTCCGCGCTGACTTCCTTGTCGACCTTTTTGATGTAGATGAGGTTGTCCGTGTGGATCTCCAGACGGTAGTACTGGAAGTTCGGGTTTGAGACGTAGTGCGTGCCGTAGCCGTGGCCGTTCGACATTGCGTAGCCCGCAATGAGGCCGCCGTTGCCGTTGCCCCAGTTGCCCTGGCTGTCGATATCAATGAAGCCCGAGCAGGTCGTAGCGAGAATGCCGTTGTGCGCCTGCGCGATGGTTCCGGTGAGCTGACCGAACTGGCCGACACCGGAGGAGTTTTCCACGTTCAGCCGCGCAGGGTCCTTCGCGATGGCCAGAATGCCGCGATAGCCAGAGCCCTCGACGCGCACGAGCATGATCTCTTCCTTGGCGTTGATGGCGAGCACCTGCTCGCCCATGGTCGTCATGATGGACGTGCCGTTGTCATCCAAACCGGCCTCGTTGATGTTGATATTCTCCCAGCCGTTATCGAGCACTGACGGGTTCTGCTCTACGTAAGCTTCCATCGTCGCCTGATCGAGCTCCCAAAACATTTCATAGAACGCTTCTTTGGCGAGCGCCTGCTCGTCTTCGGGCGTCATGGTCTCGGTTTCCATCTCGGTGACAGTTGTGTCAATTGGCTTGATTGCCGGCTCGACGGGCTCTGCGGGCGTCGTCGTTTCCGGCTCCTTGCTCCAGGAGCTTTCCTTATCGCCGACAGCTTCTGCCGCCTGAATGCGCATCTGCAAAACCTCGTCAATGACGGGCTCAGGCAGCAGATACGTCGCCATCCACTGGTGGCGCATGGTGGACATGGCCGTCTGAATGTAGATCGTGCGCCAGCGCTTGACAAAGCTGTTCTGCGTGTAGCACAGGAAGAAATAGAGTCCTTCCAGACACAGAATGACCGTCAGCCAGATGGCAAGCACCTTCAGAGGCTTTTTCTTTTTCTGCTTCTTTTCCTTCGGCTCGTTCTCCGGCTCTGCCTTGCGGCGGCCTGCCACACGGGCAGCCGACCGGGAATTGCCAAACAGTTTCATTTGCGGCATAATATCTCTCCAGTATGGATGTTTGTTTCATGTGGATATTGCATAGACCAAAGTATTTTAGCACATCTCGCCGAAAGAATCAATCTTTTGTGCCGCATTCGGAAATTTTAAGAAATTTCAAGTCTCGTTACAGCAAAATGGGCGGCTCAAAAGAGCCGCCCGGAAATCATTATGCAGATAACAGCGTCTCTAACCGCGCGCGGATGAACTTCAAAAGCTTCCCGTTTTCCGGCATTTCCTTAAGCTCGGCGGGGTTGCACAGATGCGCGAGATCTTCGGAAAGATAGCCTTCCTCGAATACATCGACACCTGCCCGCGAGAGACAGTCGGCATAGTGCATGAGCGCCTCGTTTCCGTCGAGCTCGCCTCGCTTGCGGAGCGCGCCAGCCCATGCGGCAATCGTCGCGAGGGGATTGGTGGAGACGGGCTTTCCTTCGCGCCATCTGCGGTAGTGGTCGACGACGGTCCCGTGCGCAGCCTCGTATTCGAAGTTGCCATCCGGCGAGACGAGGACGCTCGTCATCATGGGAAGGCTTCCGGAGGCGGCGGCAATGAGGTCGCTCATCACGTCTCCATCGTAATTTTTGCACGCCCAGATCATGCCGCCCTCGGAGCGGATGACCTTCGCAGCCACGTCGTCGATGAGTGCGTAGCGATAGTGAAGGCCGGCGGCTTCAAATTGGTCTTTGAACTCCTCGTCAAAGACCTTCTGGAACAGGAGTTTGAAGGTCTGGTCGTAGTCCTTGGAGATCGTGTCCTTGCTCGAGAACCACACGTCCTGATGCACCGACAGCGCGTAGGTAAAGCAGCAGCGGGCAAACGACAAGATGGAGTCGTCCCGGTTGTGCATCGCCTGCAACACGCCAGGGCCCTTGAAGTCATAGACGGTCTGCCGGGAGAGCTCCGCGCCGCTTTCATCGGTGAAGACCAGCTCCGCTTTACCCGCGCCGGGGACGCGGTACTCGACCGCCTTGTAGATATCGCCGTAGGCGTGCCGCGCGATGGTGATCGGCTTTTTCCAGCAGGAGACGACGGGCTTGACCTTGGAAATGAGGATCGGGGTGCGGAAGACTGTGCCGTCGAGCGCGGCGCGGATGGTCGCGTTGGGAGACTTCCAGAGCTTTTTGAGGTGATATTCCTCCTGCCGCTGCAAATTGGGAGTAATGGTCGCGCATTTGACGCCGACATGCAGGCGCTTGATCGCTTCCGCAGCCTGTACAGTTACGGCATCTTCTGTTTTGTCACGGTTCTGGATGGAGAGGTCGTAGTATTCGGTATTGAGGTCGACAAAGGGGAGAATCAGCTCGTCCTTGATCATGCCCCACAGAACGCGGGTCATTTCATCGCCGTCGAGCTCCGCAATGGCGTTTTGCATCTTGATTTTTTCCATGGCTTACTCCTTTTTCTGTGCGGCGTAGTGGTTCATGAGGCAGCCGCGCAGCAGCAGCTCGCGCTCTTCAGCGGATGTGTTTTTGAGCCAGAGCGTCAGAGCTTCCACGCTGCCGTTCGCGCGCACAAGCTTTGCCGGGAAGCACTCGTCTCCGGCTTCCACCTTGCGCCTGACATCGGGAACGAAGATAAAATCGCCGGGTTCGGCGGTAAACTCGGTACCGGGCTCCAGCGTGAACGGAAGCATGCCCCAGTTGACGCAGTTCGAGCGGTAACGTTTTGTGGCAAATTCATAGCAGATATTCGCGCAGCCGCCGAGCACTCTTTGGCAGGATGCAGCCTGTTCGCGCGCCGAGCCGTCGCCGGGTTTGTTGGCAAAGATCACAGAGCCAAGCTGCATGGTTTTTGCTGCGTCCTTCGAAAGGCCGAGCTTAGCAAGGACGGCTTCCAG
>CALCJW010000188.1:0-5074 GCA_937967235.1 uncultured Clostridia bacterium | reverse complement strand
TATCCACATTTATTTTCGGATGCAAAGTTAATGAGATTTTTGAATATAACCATATGGGTCAAGGTTCGTATTGCGCATGCTCACTGCACCCAAATCATCCGGGATTACAAATGGCCTCTGAAAATGTTCTGCAAGCATTTTCTGCCTTCCGCTGCCACGGATCTGTGGAGCTGCGGCAGGGAAGCCGGCATCTACTTTTTCGGAAAAAAGAACTGGGATGCCCGGGGTGTTGTCATTCACAACGCCATCGAAGCCGACTCCTTTCGCTTCGACCCGAGCATTCGTGCACAAATGCGGGAGCGTTATGGCTTCTCAGATAAAATCGTTCTGGGACATGTGGGGCGCTTCGGCATCCAAAAGAATCACGCCCGCCTCCTGACCATCTTCCATGCATTTTTGAAGCTGCATCCCAACGCAGTTCTCGTTCTTGTCGGCGAAGGCGAACTGAAAGAGCAGATCTGTCAGCAGGCAGTTGCTCTTGGCATCCGGGATAAAATTCTTTTCGCCGGGCTTCAAAGCGATGTCAGCCGCTGGTATCAGATGATGGATTTGTTTCTCCTTCCTTCACCGGCAGAAGGGCTTCCTGTCGTTGGCGTAGAGGCGCAGGCTGCCGGTCTCGGCTGCATCTTCTCCACAGGCATTCCGGACGAAGTTCTTTTTTCCGGGCATTCTATCCGCTGCTCTCTTTCTGACAGTGATTCTATCTGGGCCGAAAAGATCTGGCAGGTGCTTCAACAGCCGTTTGACCGTGCGGATGGGATCAATATCATCCGGCAGGCAGGGTATGATATTTCCGTTGAAGCCGCAAAGCTTCAGGAGATGTATCTGCAGATGAGTGTCCGGTAAAAATTCTTCTCGTCTCAAAACCGTGCAAGGAGAAGGGATCCATGCCTACGCTATCCGAGATTCTGACAAAGAAAGATTACACACAGAAAAAGCCTTCCAGGCTTTTTTATAAGGACAGTCCCGCCTGGCAGAAGTTATTGACAACCGGGTTTATTTTTCTGCTGACCTGCTCGATGATGGGGGACGGAAAATTCATCATGGATCGTTTGGGCGCTCTTCCGAAAGCGATCACCGTCGGCATTATTTGCATGGCTGTAGGTTATGGATTCATCTATCCCGACATGGAGCGCATCCGTAAAATTTTCAAGCCCGCTCTTATCTTTCTGGCTTTGATGGCTGCGCTCCTGCTCTGGTCCATGGTAATATGGATTTCAAGTTTTTCCACCGTATCGACGATGGTACGTGCCTGTTCCAAGATCACGTTTCAGAGCATCTCCATCCTGACGGCTGTCGCAGCGGTTTACCTGTTTGGGCCACAGGCAATCGACCTGTTTACAATATCGATTTGTCTGGCCAATGCCGGCATCATGCTGTTGGAAGTTCCGGCCTACGGGATCGGCCCCAGCATCCAGTCGCTTATTACATGTCTCGTAACCTTTGGTGATGCCCAAGGCTACGCAAGGCGCCTGGAGATCCACGATCTGACTTTTGTGTTCGGCCAGCTGATCCTTTATTACGCAGCTTTTGCCCCCCACTCTACTCTTCTTGAAAAAAAACGCCGGATATGCTTTCTCATTCTATGCACTTTCTTTTTTCTTGTCGGCATGAAGCGTATTGCTATTCCTGCCGTCATACTGTTCATCTTTGTCGGGTTGTTCTGTAAGGCCCAAAAGCACATCAAGCCCTGGGTCATGTTCATCGGGGTTGGATTCGTGATTTTTTTTCCTTTTTATATTTATATTGTCCGTTCCGGTATTCTCACAGCGATCCTGCATCTTTTTGGCGTCGATATGATGGGCCGTGATTCTCTGTGGATGATGGCAAACGATCACTATGAGTTCTCATTTACCTATATCGGCCATGGCTTCGAATACGTAGATGAACTTTCCAATATGTGGTTTCGCACCGGTGTCCTTAAGCGGGCCTTGCTCTTTCACAACGACATTTTAAAGGTCTTCGTTGAGCTCGGTGCCCCTGGCTTTATAATATGGTCCGGACTGCAGTATATTATTTATCCCATTTTCTGGATGCGTTTTTCCGACGAACAAACCGCGCTGCTTTATATCTGTGAATTGGGTTACATGACCATCACTTATCTGACCGACAATACTTCTTTCTATTTCTGGAGCACCATGGCGCTCCGTCTGATTCCTTTATGCTATTCCGTCGCTCATCTGAAGCCGGCAAAAAAACAGGTCTGGCGGCCGCATGACCGGCAGGAAATGCACAACCTGATCTACGCGCTTATGCAAAAAGATCCCGCGGAAGAAGGAGATTTATGCTGAACCGAATTTCTCGTGTCCTATGTTATCTTCAGGAATTTCTCAGAATGTTATTTTTCCGTCCCATCTCCTTTTTCTGCCGATCGTTCTTTCCCTCTTACCGTAATATCTGGCTGGTCAGCGAACGCGGCAACGATGCCCGCGACAACGGCTACTGGTTTTACCACTATCTGCGCACCGAGCACCCGGAGATTCATTCCTTCTACGTGATCTCACCGGACAGCATGGACGCTCCAAAAATCGTAGCGCTGGGTGGTCTGGTTCCCTTTGGAAGCTTTCGTCATTATCTACTTTATTATAGCGCAGCCTATCTGATCGGGACTCACGTACAGCCCTGTTCTGCAGATCTTCTGGTTTATTATCATCTGGCCAGCAAAGGGGTCCGTGCCCGCGGAAAGCAGATTTTTTTACAACATGGTATCATAAAAGACGATTTACTGTTTCTGCACCGGCAAAATCTCTACCTCGACCTTTTTGTCTGCGGCGCAAAGCCGGAGTATGATTACATTCGTGAAACCTATGGTTTTCCGCCGGACGTCCCCCGCTATGTTGGTCTGGCACGGTTTGATAATCTGATTCGCGCTCGGCAGTGCGGTACACAGAAAATGATCCTTGTCATGCCCACATGGCGCGGTGCTCATTACCCCAGCGGAAATGCTTTCCGTGAGACCGCTTATTATCGGGCGTTTCAATCACTTTTGAGCAGCTCCCGCCTGCATCGCCTTCTGGAAGAGCAGAATTACCAGCTCATATTCTATCCTCATGTGGAAATGCAGAATCATCTTCACGAGTTTCAGCCCGCTTCTGACCGCGTTATTCTGGCCGACAAATCTACGCATGATGTTCAAAAGCTTCTGATGGACTGTGCTCTGCTCATCACAGACTATTCCAGCGTTTTCTTTGATGTCGCCTATCTGGAAAAGCCAGAGCTGTTCTATCAGTTTGACGAAGAAGAATTCCGCCGTTATCATTACCAAAAAGGCTATTTTGATTACCGCCTCGACGGTTTTGGCCCAGTCTGTACCGATGAAGACACCCTTCTAAATGAGCTGGAAGCCTGCTTCCGGGATGGAATGCAGCTTTCCCCGGAATATCGGGAAAGAGTCAGCCGTTTTTTCCCACTGCGGGATGACCAAAACTGCCGGAGAACGTTTGAAGCGGTATGTTCTCTTTAAAGAAAAACGTGCAGCATTTCTGTTAGAATCACTTGATTCGCAGAAATGCTGCACGTTTTTACTTGTTATTGCTTATACGACCACCAGAGGTTTTTTATTCTCCGGATGATGCATCGGAAACGCTTTAATGGGATCCCCCACTACATAATGATACACTTCCTCGTATCGGTCCAGCATCACATCATAGTAAAAATTTGTGTGAACATAGTCGATTTGGGCTTCGCGCATTGTCTGCGGATATTCTTCTTCGCAATCCCTCTCCAGCGCACGAGCCAGAGAATCCGCGTCTTCCACCTTAAAGTTTGTGCCGTACTCGGCCACAACGCTTGTATTTTCAGGGATATCACTCACCAGACACTTTGCTCCGACCGAGAGCGCTTCAAGCAATGCCAAAGACAACCCTTCCGTATGGCTCGGCAAAACAAATAATGCACAGTTGCTGTATAATTCTCGTAGTGTATCTCCCACGACATAACCAGTATGGATAATATTGGGATTTCCCTTGATTTTTTCAGCAAAGGCAGTGCAATACTCACATTCCGTCACAGGGCCGGCCAGCACAAGTTTTTTATCCGTATGCGACTTGAGATAAGCCTCTACCAGATCCACCGGGCCTTTTTCCGGCGAAATACGCCCCACATAAAGAATATACTCATTTTTCTTCAGGCCATATTTCTTTTCAATGATGTTACACGGCAGTGGATCATAGAACTTGACTGCATTGGGAATCAGAATTGCCGAGCGATTGTATTTCTCCAGAAAGTAATTCCATTCACCTTCTGACAGAACGATCAGATCATCTGCATATTTGGCTGCAATACGTTCTCCCAATTTCAGATAGCGACTTGCAAAGCCTCCCCATTTGTCCACTCTCCAATTCAGGCCATGCACCGTGCAAACGGTATGCTTTCCGAACAGTTTCGCAATAAATAGTGGCACAGAAGGGCCGATGGCATGGTAATGGATTATATCATATCCACGAAAAACAGCATCGAAGGTTGCGAGGAAAGAATAAATCGTTGCATTCAAAGAGGGCTTATCCACAGTAAAAATCCGACGTGCATGCACTCCATCCACGTCATAAACATTGTGCTCTTTCTGCAATCCGCGGTTGTAGACCGTGACATCATAACCACGTTTTACCAGACTGGTTGACAGACCGCCAACGAATACTTCCACTCCGCCAGATCTTGAAGGGAAATCCTTGTGTCCTATCATCGCAATTTTCATATGAATCTTCTCTTTCCGTGCCGAAAAAAATGACACTTGAACTGCAATGCATCAAGTGTCGGTCTTCTGAGTAATAATCCATTCATTCGGATTACGCTTCCGCTGTCCAATGTTCCCTGTCTATCCTGCTGTCCCATGGAACTTTTCCGAGTTTGTATGGACAGGACAAAGCTGACAATATCTTTTCAGCTTGCAACATCGTTCAACGAATCTTAACTTCGGCTCAAATGCTTTCTTCTTATGCTCTTACTCGCTGTCGTCCCGGCAGTCCTTTTTCATCATAATTTTACAACGCAATTGTAACATGAACGTCACGAGAATGCAACAGTTAGACGATGCATTATTCTGAACGTTACCGTCAAGATAAGTCATACGCGGATA
>CALCJW010000187.1:0-6552 GCA_937967235.1 uncultured Clostridia bacterium | reverse complement strand
ATTCTGCCGATGTACCCGGACTTCCACGCGGCCATCCATCACGCGGCATTCTCCGTCTCGTCCGTCATCACGACGACCGGCTTCGGCACGGAAAACTTTGACCTCTGGCCAGAGTTTTCGCGCGTGATTCTGGTGTTCCTCATGATCGTAGGCGCGTCGGCAGGCTCGACAGGCGGTGGCCTGAAGGTCTCGCGGCTGGTGATTCTCGTTCGCGCGGCGCAGGTGGAGGTGCGCAGACTCATCCGCCCGCGCACGGTCAAGGTCATGCGCATCGACGGCAAGCCCGTAGGGCAGGATACGGTGCGCGCGGTGAGCGGGTACCTCATCTTGTATGTGCTCATCTGCATGGTGTCCGTGCTGCTGGTTTCGCTCGACGGCTTCGACGGCTCGACGACGGTGACGGCCGTTCTCGCAACGTTCAATAACATCGGCCCGGGCCTCGGCCTCGTTTGCCCTGCGGGGAACTTTGCGATGTTCAGTCCGCTGGCAAAGGTCGTTCTGTGCCTCGATATGCTCTTCGGGCGGCTCGAGATTTATCCGATGCTCGTTCTGCTGCTGCCGAGCACATGGTCCAAAAAGAACTGACGGGCGCGCCGCGCATTGTACCGATAAAATCACAAAAGCTACCGAGGGCAGGAAACGTCGTTTCCTGCCCTTCGCGTTGTGCCGGAATCCCGAATTTCAGGAAGCCTGACAGATTTGCCGTAGGGGTCGATGCCCACATCGACCCATTGGGAACCATCGAATTCGCCGGGGATTTCCGTAAAAAACGTTATGTACCGCTGGGGTGATGTAGGTATCGCCCCCTACGCGTGAGTCGGAGGATTCAACCGTCTTGTCAAGTGGTGCCGGGAATGCTATAATATAGGTTCAACGCCGGAGGACCGGCGAACTGCGGAAAGGAACGGTTTTTCATGGAGCTGCACGCAAAACTGGTTCGCGCCCAGCTGAATTTTTTCAAGCCCTTCGTCGCCAACTGCTCTTTAGATGTCACCCGCAAGGGGCAGGACAAGCTCGGCGAGCTGATGACGGCTATTCACAAGCGGGAGGTCTATGTCCGCGAGCATGATTTCGGCGGCTTTCAGGGCGCATGGCTCACGCCGAAGGATAAGCGGCGCACGGGCGTTGTGCTGTATCTGCATGGCGGCGGCTACACGTGCGGCAATCTGGAGTATGCCAAGGGCTTTGCCGCGACGCTGGCGGATGAGTGCGGCGTGCGCGTTTTCTGCGCGGCCTACCGATTGGCACCCGAGGACCCGTTCCCGGCGGCGCTGGACGACGCGGTGGTAAGCTATCAGTACCTGCTCTCGAAGGGGTATGGCCCGAGCCAGATCCTGCTTTGCGGCGAATCGGCGGGCGGGGGACTTTGCTACGCGCTGTGCTTAAGGCTCAAGCAGCTGAAGCTGCCGCTCCCGTGCGGGATCATCGCCATTTCGCCGTGGACGGATCTGACGCAGTCGGGCGCGACGTTCGACGAGAACCGCGACAACGACCCGTCGCTTTCCAAGGAGCTTCTGGACTTTTATTCGGCCTGCTACACGCAGAACCCCAAAAACCCGCTCTGCTCGCCGCTTTTTGGCGACCTCAAGGATCTGCCGCCGTCGCTTCTTTTCGTGGGCGGAGACGAAATCCTGCTGGACGACGCGCAGCGGCTTCACCAGAAGCTGCTGGACGCAGGCTGCAAAAGTAAGCTCCACATCGCGCCAGAGCGCTGGCACGCGTACGTGCTCTACTGCCTGGCGGAAAACATGCAGGACGATTTCCAGTCCATCAATCACTTTTTAGACAAAACGCTTTCTCCCGCCAAGAGCCTTCGCTGGATGAAGCTCGACAACGCGGCGAAAATCTACCCGGCGGCCAAGCGGCGCACATGGACCAATTATTTTAGGCTCTCGGCGACGCTCACCGAGCCCATCGACTTACCGACCCTGCGCGCGGCGCTCGACGTGACGGTGCGCAGGTTCCCATCCATCGCGGTCCGTCTGCGCCGGGGCGCGTTCTGGTACTATTTGGAGCAAATTCCGAAGGCACCGGACATTCAGGAGGAAAAGAGCTGCCCGCTGCAGCATGTGCCGTTTGACAGCGTCAGAAAATGCGCGTTCCGCGTGCTGGTGTACAAGAACCGGATGGCCGTCGAGTTTTTCCACGCCGTCACCGACGGAACGGGCGGTCTCATCTTTTTAAAGACGCTGCTGGCCGAATATTTAAGCGAAAAATATGGGCTCAACGTTCCGGCGGAGCACGGCGTTCTCGGAAGGCTTGAGGAGCCCGACGAGGAGGAGCTGGAAGACAGCTTCCTTCGCTACGCGGGCGATGTGAAGGCCAGCCGCAAGGAGGCGACCGCCTGGCATTTAAGCGGCACGCCGGAGCCCGACGGGTATGTGAATCTCGTCACGATGATGCTCCGCGTCCCGGAGGTCAAGGCCTGCGCGAAGGAGCACGGGGTCACGGTGACGGAGCTTTTGTGCGCGGCGATGATGCAGGCGATCGACTATTTGCAGGCGGAAAAGGTTCCCGTTCGAAGCCGCAGAAAGCCCGTGAAGGTGACGGTTCCGGTCAACCTGCGGGGGCTGTTTCCGAGCCACACGCTGCGAAACTTCGCTTCCTACGTGAATACGGAAATTGACCCGCGCCTCGGCTCTTATACGTTCGATGAGATTTGCCAGCTTGTGCACCACACGATGGGACTCGGCAACGACGCGAAGACGATGCGCGCGAAGATCGCGACGAATGTGGCAAGCGAAAAATCGCCCGTGCTGCGCGTAATGCCGCTGTTCGTCAAGAACATCGCCATGAAGGCGGCCTTCAATGCGGTGGGCGAGTGCAAGGCGTGCCTGTGCCTGTCAAACCTTGGCGTGGTGCAGGTGCCGGAGGTCATGCGCCCGTATATTGAGCGCTTTGACTTTGTCATCGGCCCGCAGGCCAACGCGCCGCACAACTGCGGCGTTGCGACCTGGGGGGATACGGTATATGTCAGCTGCGTGCGCAACATCAAAGAGCCGGAGCTGGAGCTGCATTTTTACCGCGTGCTCCACAGCCTCGGCCTGCATGTGACGGTCGAGAGCAACGCCCGGTAACGCGGCGCAAGCAAGATAGAAAGGAAACGGGATTATGTATTGTGTCAATTGCGGCGTGGAGCTCGCAGACAGCGAGACGGTCTGCCCGCTGTGCGGGACGCGGGTGTTCCACCCTGATCTTTCAAGACCGCAGGCGGACGCGCCTTATCCGCCTGATCATCATGTGAAGCCGGAGGACGTCAGCCGCTCGGGGATTTTGTTCGTGATGACGATGCTGGCGCTTTTGCCGGCGGTCATCTGCCTGCTGTGCGACTGGCGCATCAACGGCGGGATTGTCTGGTCTGGCTTTGCGGCGGGGGCGATTGGGCTTTTGTATGTGCTGATCGTGCTGCCGATGTGGTTCAAGCGGCCAAATCCGGTGATTTTTGTGCCGGTCGACTTCGCGGCCATCGGGCTGTATCTTCTGTATATCGATCTGGCAGTGAAGGGCGGCTGGTTCTTGTCGTTTGCGTTCCCGGTCACGGCGGCCATCGGCCTTCTTCTGACGGCGGTCGTGGCGCTGGTGCGCTATGTCCGCGGAGGGTATCTTTATATCTTCGGCGGCGCGCTCATTCTTGCGGGCGGCCTTGCGGTGCTTATTGAGTTTTTGATCAACGTGACGTTCGGTATCCATAAGGCGCTTTTGTGGTCGATCTACCCGCTGGCAGCCGGCGTGATCCTGGGCGGCATGCTGCTGGTCATCGCCATCTGTAAGCCCCTTCGGAAGTCTTTGCACCGGAAGTTTTTCTTCTAAGATGCTGTGGATTTTGAACAAACTTCTCAAATGTCCGTAGGGGCGGACGCCTCTGTCCGCCCGCAGAAAAATGCGGTTTTTATGTAGAATTACGGCGAATTCAAGACTTCCTTTGGGCGGGCAGAGTCGCCCGCCCCTACGAACCTCCCGGGAGGTTTCCAAAATCTCTCCAACAAAGTAAAAACGAACTGCGTTCCAAAATCGGAACGCAGTTCGTTTTTTGATGCAAAATTATTCCTTGATTTTAAGCGGATGGCAGGAGCCCTCGCCGAGCACCTGCTCGATGTCCTCTTTGAAGCGCTCGAAGCGGTCGTTGGGGACGAAGGCAAGCGCCGTGCCGGCAAAGCCGCCGCCATGGACGCGGACCGCGCCCTCGCCGTTTAAAAGATTCTTGCACAGCGCGAGCGTAAAGGCCATGTCCTGATGTTCGGCCGCACCCAGCGGCGTGACGTTCTGGAGCTTGAGCCACGACGAGCGGCCGGAGTCGTTGACGTAGGTCAAAAACGCTCCAAAATTGTCGTTTCGCAGCGCACGCACCTGGAGCCGGACGCGCTGATTCTCTTCAAAATAGTGCATTGCGCGCAGAACGGCGCGGTCACCGCAGCTTGCGCGAAGGGCAGGAAGGGAAGCGTAGAACGCGCTCTCGTCCACATCGTTGAGGACTTCCTTTCCGAAGAAGGCCGCGACCTTTTTCATCTCCACCGGGATGGCCGCGTACTCATCCGTCAGATCCGCGTGGCTTGCGTGGGAGTCGATGATGCAGAGCGTATGGCCGCAGTGGGCAAAGTCAAAGTCGACCTTTTCGACGACGGGCTTTTTGGGGTCCGCAAAGTCGATGAACACGAGCCCGCCGACAGAGGACGCCATCTGGTCCATGAGCCCCGAGGGCTTTCCAAAATAGACGTTCTCGGCGTACTGGCCGATCTGTGCAATCTCGATGGCCGAGAGCTTGTTCTCAAAGAACAGACCGTTTAAAATTCTGCCGATGAGGACCTCAAAGGCCGCCGAGCTCGATAAACCGGAGCCGGGGAGCACGGTGGACGAGATTTTCGCGTCGAAGCCCTGAAGCTTGCAGCCGCGCGCCTGAAATGCCGCCGCAACGCCGCGCACGAGAGAAGCGGTTGTGTTCTTTTCGTCTTCATGGACAGACAGATCGTCAAGGTCGACCGTGACCGGCTGGAAGCCCTCAGAGTCGATCAAAATGAGGTGCGTGCCGTTGAGCCGGACCTCAGCGTCCGTCTGCATATCGACCGCGGCAGCCAGAACGCAGCCGTGCTGATGGTCGGTATGGTTGCCGCTGATCTCGGTGCGGCCGGGCGCGGAAAAGTGATAGAGCTGTTCCATCGTAATACCTCCATTCGCCCGGTGCGGCAAACGCGCGCGGGCAAAGCATAATATCTCCTCACAATTATAATACGCGGCTGGCGGCATGGCAAGTTTTCCGGGAAGGAAAGGTTTGTATTGTGTGGAATTTCGGAGAATTCAACAAAATAATCCCGGGAAAAAGTCGCCGGAATATGCAAAAACACGCCTGCAGGCCGTGCGCCTCAGGCTTTTTTCTGTGTTTGGGTTCTGTGTTTTGGTGGGATTACTTTGCCGCGGGCGGGATATCGCCGACGCCGTTTAACACCAGCTGCGGGCGGTACGGGAACTTCTTGATGTCTGCCCGGTCAGTTACGCCAGAGAGAACCAGCGTTGTGTAAAGGCCCGTTTCAATGCCTGCTACCATGTCGGTATCCATCCGGTCGCCGATCATGACCGCGTCCTCCGAGTGTACGCCGAGAATCCGAAGACCTGTGCGCATCATGAGGGGATTGGGCTTGCCCACAAAGTAGGCCGTCTGTCCGGTTGCCATCTCGATCGGTGCGATCATCGCCCGGCAGGCCGGAATAATGCCGTCTTCGGCAGGCCCGGTGAGGTCGCTGTTCGTGCCGATGAGCTTTGCACCCTTGAGCACCAGCCGCACGGCCTTGAGAATGTTCTCGTAGTTATAGGAGTTTCCCTCGCCGATGATGACATAGTCGGGGTCAACGTCGTTCATCGTAATACCTTCGTCGTGAAGCGCCATGATAAGCCCCGCGCCGCCGATGACATACGCGCTGCATCCGGGCGCCTGCGAGCTGATGAACCGCGCCGTGGCCAGTGCGCTAGTGTAGAAGTGGCTCTCGTCCACATCCAGACCCATGCGGCCCAGCTTCTGCTGCAACTCCTTCGGCGAGCGCTCCGACGAGTTCGTCAGGAACAAGAAGTGCTTGTTCTCCCGATAGAGCCAGTCGACAAATTCCTTGACGCCCGGCAGCAGCCGGTTCCCGTGATAGATCACGCCGTCCATGTCGCAGATGAAGCCGTCCTTCGCGCGCAGCGTCTCAAGCTTCTGCTGTAATGCTTCCTTGTTTTCCAAATTGATGTTATCCATATCATTCCTCCTTCAAATTTTCGTTTTTGTTTTATAAGTTTTCTTTCTCTTTACAGTTTGCATCATACCAGAGATTTGTAAAACAGGGAAGCGTAAAATCGTAAAATCTATGTAAAATCGCAAAAACTCCCGCAAACTGCAAATTTTACAGCTCGCGGGGGTTGGAGTGGGGGGTACTCAGTGCTCTTTGGGAAGCGTGACGCGGATCTCGGTGCCGCGGCCGGGTTCACTCTCGAGGGCAACCTTGCCGCCGTGGTACATGGCGGCATGCTTGACGATGGACAGGCCGAGTACCGGGCCGCCGGAGGCCTTGGAGTGGCTCTTGT
>CALCJW010000186.1:0-3320 GCA_937967235.1 uncultured Clostridia bacterium | reverse complement strand
AGAATATGGCACAGATCAAAGAATTGTATAAGGATAGCTGGGAGACAATTCCAGGTAACTGCGATACCATTTTGTATCTTGGCGGTAACGAGTCCAGTACGCACAAATATGTCTCCGAGATGCTCGGCAAAGCCACGATTGATACGAAAACGCATGGTCAGACGAAAGGCAAATCTGGCTCCTACTCAACCAATTTCCAGATGTCCGGGCGCGAGCTGCTGACCCCTGACGAGGTGCGGAAACTGGACAACCGCTATGCGCTGCTGTTCATTCGCGGTGCAAGCCCGGTCATGGATGAAAAGTACGATCTCATGCACCATCCAGCGATCTCACACAGTTCCCTCGGCGGCGCAGCGCCCTACATTCATCATGGAACAAAACCGCCCATTTACACCGGCCGTCCGCTGTTTCGTGTGGGCGGTACCGAAGTAATCCATCCATTGAAGGAGGAATTTCGTTGAAGAAATCTTTTGAATCCAAAGCCAAACGACTCTACTCCATCTTCGCCAGCGTGTTTTTCATGCTGGCGGTTTTTGTTGTCCCGGCGTTCGCGGCAGACGGCGATCCGCTGGCGGTCGTGAATAACCTGAGCGATTTTATCTTTTCCCTGATTCGCGCGGTCGGCTTGATCCTGCTCGGCTTCGGCATTTTGCAGGTCGGTTTGTCGCTCAAATCGCACGATCCGTCGCAGCGCGCGAACGGCATCCTGACTGTTGCGGGCGGCATCGTCATTACATTCACCAAGGAGATCCTGACGCTGATCACCGGCTGATAAAAATATGGGGAGAGCGAAAATGCTCTCCCCGATACAACTGGAGGTGATACCATCTCAAGTGGAAACTGGATCATAGATAACCTCAATTCTTCGCTGGAAACGTGGAACGGCAAGCTGCTAGAAATCTGGACGCTGCTGACCACCAGTCCGGAGAACTTCAAGGGCGGCGGGATCTGGAATGTGATCGTGGGCATCAATGACGCGCTGAAAGCAATTGCGTATGCACTTCTAGTGTTGTTTTTTGTGATCGGCGTGATGAAAACCTGCGGCAGCTTGACGGAGCTAAAACGCCCGGAGGTGGCGTTCAAATGCTTCATCCGCTTTATATTAGCGCAGGCGGCGGTCACCTACGGCATGGAGCTGATGACGGCGCTGTTCTCGATTGCGCAGGGTGCGATCCAGACGATCATGGGTGCGTCCGGTCTCACGGCAATGGAAGCATCCACGCTGCCAGCCGAGATCGCGTCAACGATTGAAGATGTCGGCCTGCTGGAAAGCATTCCACTCTGGGCAGTGACGCTGCTCGGTTCGCTGTTCATCTGGGTGCTGTCACTTGTTATGATTCTCACGGTCTACGGCCGCTTTTTTAAGCTCTATATGGCGACGGCGATTGCGCCGATCCCGCTTTCTAGTTTTGCAGGACAGCCCTCCAGCAGTATCGGTATGGCGTTCATCAAGAGCTACGCCGCCATCTGCTTGGAGGGCTGTGTCATTTTACTGGCCTGTATTATTTTCTCACAATTCGCGTCCAGTCCACCCGTCGTAACGGAGGGACTTGCCCCGGCAACGGTCGTCTGGAACTACATTGGCGAACTGGTGTTCAATATGCTGGTGCTCGTTGCCTCCATCAAAATGTCCGACCGGATCATCCGGGAATTGATGGGACTTGGTTAAATCATGCGCCGAACTTTCCGCACCAGCGACACGCCCCACGAAATCAGCCCCAGGACAATGAGTGCATACCAGATCCCATTCGCCAGCGCGTAGTGGCTATAATACCAGCCGGAGAACAGCGTCGGCACGATCAGCGCATACAAAAGCGGCAGACTAAGGTGCAGCAGCGACGCGGCATGAAATAATACGGACAGAAGCAAACAGCCTGCCCCAAATACGATCATCAACATGGCACGACCTCCTTTAGAAAGTTTGTGCCATGTTAGCTTGGAACAAGGAAAAATGCAAGGGTCAATCCAAGAAAAACAGAAAAATTGGAGGGATTCATCATCGAAGTGAAAATCAACAAAGAAATCCAGCGGTATCAAGAGAGCATTCTGTTCGGCTTATCCCTGCGGCAGATGGTGTTCGCACTGCTTGCCATCGGTGTGGCAGTCGGCGCGTATTTTGGCTTGAAGCCGCTTATCGGCGCGGCAGAGGTCGGCTGGGTGTGCATGCTGGCAGCGTTCCCGTTTGCCATGTGCGGCTTTTTTACCTACAACGGCATGCCAGCCGAGCGCTTCCTGCTGGCGGTCATCCGTTCCGAGATCCTCTGTCCGCGCACTCTTTCGTATCATCCGCAGAATCTGTATGCAGAATTGCTGCTGGATTCCAATTCCATGCGGGAGGTGCTGACACTTGATTAAAACGCTCAACAACACCATCAAGCAGGATCGAACGGCATATAAAATCCCGCGCAGCGTACAGGATGTCATTCCCATCCAGCGGATCTTCGCGGATGGGATTTTTCAGTTCGGCACGAAATATTCCAGAACGCTGCGCTTTTCGGACATCAACTATGCCATTGCCTCGAAAGAGGACAAAACCGCGATGTTCCTCGGCTACAGCGAACTGCTGAACGCTTTGGACAGCGGCTCGACCACCAAGCTCACGATCTGCAACAAGCAGGTCAACCGACAAGCGTTTGAAGATACCGTCCTGCTCCCGCAGCGCGGAGATTCGCTCGACGGATTCGTGAACGAGTTCAACGGGATGCTGGAAGGCAAAATCTCCGGCAGTTCCGCCAGCGTGGAGCAGGAGCGGTTTATCACGGTTTCCGTTCACAAAAAGAACGTGGATGAAGCGCGCACATTCTTCTCCCGCGTGACGGGCGAGGTATCTTCCAAGCTCTCGCGGCTCAACTCGTCCTCCAACGAGCTGGATGCTGCCGAACGGCTGGATGTGCTGCGTGGATTCTTCCGACCAGAGGAATCATCCTTGCCTTTTGATTTGCAAACGGCCATGAAGCGCGGGCACAATCTCAAGGACACGATCTGCCCGGACAGTCTGGAATTTCATCGGGACTACTTCAAAATGGGCAATCAATATGGTCGCGTCCTGTTCCTCAAGGATTACGCCAGCTACATCAAAGACAGCATGATTCTGGAACTGACCGATCTCAACCGGCGCATGATGCTCTCCATTGACATGATCCCCGTGCCGACCGACGAAGCGGTGCGCGAGGTAGAAAATAAGCTCCTCGGCGTGGAGACGAACGTCACCAACTGGCAGCGCAGGCAGAACAGCAACCAGAACTTCTCCGCTGTTGTGCCGTATGATCTGGAACAGCAGCGCAAGGAAACCCGCGAGATGCTGGACGATCTCACGACCC
>CALCJW010000185.1:0-3181 GCA_937967235.1 uncultured Clostridia bacterium | reverse complement strand
AATAGGCCCCAAGGGGGCCTGCACAAACCACCGGCACGGCCGGTGGTTATGATTGCTTCTGGCGAAAAAATTTTTTCGATTCGTGCAACCAATGCACAGAGCTGTCGTCTTTTGAGGCAGAGGGACAAATGAAAAAGGAGGAATCTCTATGAAAGGCAAACAGCTTCTTGCGGCACTTCTCGCCTCAGCCTGCGTGCTCGCGGCTTCCGGCTGCGCGGCAAAATCCGCTTCGGTGGAGAATCTGATGAAGGATACGAAGAAAGAGCAAACGGAATCGCTCTACGATACATCCGTTGTGCAGGATACAGCTACGGCGCTGACCGGCTTTGGCATAAAGCTTCTGCAAAACGCGATGGTGGAAGCGAACCCGCTTGTCTCCCCACTGAGCGTGGCGAGCGCGCTTTCCATGACGGCAAACGGCGCGGTGGGCGAGACAAAGACGCAGATGGAGCAGACGCTCGGCGCAGACACGGGCAGCTTAAACGCGTATTTTTCCGTGCTGCAAGCGTATTTAAAGGACAACCAGCAGATGAAGCTTGCCAATTCCATCTGGATGAAGGACACGGACACGCTTCATATAAAAGACGCATTCTTGCAGCAGAACGCAAACGTCTTTGGCGCAGGGATCTATTCAGCACCCTTTGACGACACGACCAAGACGGCTATCAACAACTGGGTGAAGGAAAACACGGATGGGATGATCCCGGAGATCATTGATAAAATTCCGACCGACACGGTGATGTATCTGGTGAACGCGCTGGCGTTTGATGCGAAGTGGGCGAGCGTGTTCCAATCCAGCGACGTGTGGGACGGAACATTCATCGCGCGGGACGGCAGAAAGCAGACCGGCGCATTTCTCCATGGCGAAGTCAGGCAGTATCTGCATGACGAGCACGCCGAGGGCTTCCTCAAGCCCTATGAGGGCGGCAAATATGCGTTCGCGGCGCTTTTGCCGGACGAAACTACCAGCATAGAGGATTATGTGAGCCGGTTGACAGGCGAGCAGCTTCATGCTATACTCACTTCTCCCGGGGATGAAACCGTGGAAATTGCCATGCCGAAGTTCAAATCGGAATTTTCTGCGGAACTTTCTGATTCACTCCAAGCACTCGGCATGACGGATGCGTTTGACGGCAAGAAAGCTGACTTTACCGCCCTTGGCACGTCGGACGAAGGCAACATCTGTATCTCGAACGTTGTCCACAAGACCTTCCTGCAGATCGACGAGGAGGGGACGAAGGCCGGCGCTGCGACGGCGGTCGACATGACTTTGGAATGTGCGATTGAGTATGGGCGCAGCGTGATTCTGGATAGACCGTTTTTGTACATGATCGTCGATCTGGACACCGGGCTTCCCGTGTTCCTCGGCGTGCTGACAGAGTTACCGGAGGTGTGATGCAATGAAACAGAAACGATGGACAGCGATATTGCTTGCGGTTTCACTTGCTGCGGCTATGACAGGATGCGCGCCGAGGGTAGAGAGCTGCCCTGCGGCAAACCAGACCCAGCCCGGCGCGGCGTATGAAACGCTTGCCGAAGCGGCGTATCCCGAAATGGCAAAGTATCCGGATGAAACCGCGTATATGAAAAAGGATGGCTCGTTTGACGACGAAGGCTTTTCGAAGGTCTATGACGCATGGTGGGCAGACAAGCGCGCCCGGCGGGATATCGATATAGACCGGGAGAATGTGCAGAGCTTCGTCCGGGCTTCGACCGGCGCGATGCTGGAAAGCGGAAACGGCGGCAACTTCGTCTATGCGCCCCTGAACGTGTACATGGCGCTCTCGATGCTGGCCGAGTGTACGGACGGCGATTCCCGGACGCAGATATTAAGCCTTCTCAGGGAGAATCGTCTTGAGGACGTGCGCGCGCAGGCCAAGGCGCTTTGGAACGCAAATTACTGCGCAGATGGCGCGGTGACGAGTGTTCTGGCCAGCTCTGTCTGGCTGGACGACGGCGTGAATTACGTACAGAAAACGCTCGATACGCTGGCGCAGAGCTATTATGCTTCGTCTTTTTCCGGTGAGATGGGAAGCGACAGCTATAACAAGGCGCTGCAAAACTGGCTCAACGAGCAGACTGGGGGACTTCTAAAAGATCAGACGAGCGGGCTGGAGTTTACGCCCGAGACGGTGATGGCCTTGGCCACCACGATCTACTACCGCGCGAAATGGTCAGAGGAATTTTCCAAGAGCCAGACGAGCGAGGATACCTTCCACGCGGATTCCGGCGATATCACTTGCGAGTTCATGCACCGCTCCGATACGGGAACGTATTACTGGGGCGAGAAGTTCGGCGCAGTGAACCTGTCTCTGCGGGAGAGCGGGGCTATGAAGCTGCTGCTTCCCGACGAAGGCGTAACGCCGGAAGCGCTTTTGCAGGACGAGGAAGCGATGAACTTTTTGCTTGGCGGCGGCGAATGGGAAAACAGCAAGTTTTTGATCGTCAATCTGTCCGTCCCGAAGTTTGACGTTTCGTCTGACCTGAACTTAAACAAAAGCCTGCAAGCACTCGGCGTGACGGATGTGTTCAGCGATGACACGGCGGACTTTTCTCCGGTGATCGAGAACGCTGACGGCGTATTCCTTTCCAGAGCCGAGCATGCCGCGCGCGTGGCGATCGACGAAGAGGGCGTGACGGCGGCAGCCTACACGGTCATGATGGAGGCGGGCGCTGCCATGCCGCCCGATGAAAAGATCGACTTCACGCTCGACCGGCCGTTCGTCTTTGCCATCACGTCGCAGGACGGCCTGCCGCTTTTCATCGGCGTTGTCAATACGCCGAACTGAGCAAAGAAATCCGAAACGGAGAAAGAAAGCAAATTATTTTTAGAAATCCAAAGGAGAAACCAACCATGAAAAAGATGATCGCAATGATCCTCGCGCTCGCCTGCGTATTTAGCTTTGCGGCCTGCGCAAGCAAGAAGACAGATGACACCATCGGCGCAGAGAGTCCTTCGACCTCCGAGCAGCAGACCCAGACGCCTTCCGACGACGCGGCAGCAGAGGAGCAGCCCTCTGACGACGCAGTTGCGACCATGCCCGACGACATGATCGACGATGAATTTGGCGTGGACGGCTCTGCGGCGCAGGAACCGGAAGGTGGAGAAAGCGCGGCAGAAGGCGGCACGGAAAAGGAAGAAAGCAAGCAGGCGGCGCTCGAGCTTCTCAACAAGGTCTGG
>CALCJW010000184.1:0-7335 GCA_937967235.1 uncultured Clostridia bacterium | reverse complement strand
TGCTGATTGGAGATTTGCATCTCTCAAATTTGCTTGCATATCATAACATATTATTCCGCTTCCGTCAAGCCCTAATTTCGCTTTTCGGAAAAAACGGCGTATTTTGTCCGGTTCAGCCCCGCCGGAGGGTGTCCGGCGGGGCGCAGCTTATTCTCCTGTAACCGTGAACGTGCCGGTTTCATCCGCCGCGGCGTGCAGCGTATGAAGCGGGCTCACGAAGCTCTCGATGATTTTCTGGGCAATCGGGTCTTCAAGCTCTTTTTGAATCGTACGGCGGAGGTTCCGCGCGCCGTAGGTCACGGAATAGGACTTCTTGACCAGCGCATCAATGACGCTCTCGTCCCACGTAAAGTCGATCCCGCGCTCCGAAAGCGCCTGCCGGAGTTCCGTGAGCATAATGCCCGCAATCGCGCGGAAGTTTTCTTCCGTGAGCTTATTGAACGAGATGACCTCGTCCACACGGTTGATGAACTCCGGCCGGAGGAACTCGGAGAGCGCCTTGACGGCCTTTTCCTGCGTCTGCTCCGATAAGCTCTTGCCGAAACCGACCGAGCCGTCCTTGCGGTCAGAGCCGGCGTTGGAGGTCATGATGATGATCGTGTTCTCAAAGTTCACGACTCTTCCCTGCGCGTCCGTGATCCGGCCGTCATCGAGAATCTGGAGCAGGATATTCAGAACGTCCGGGTGCGCCTTCTCGAGCTCGTCAAAGAGAATGACAGAATACGGCCGGCGGCGGATTTTCTCCGTCAGCTGCCCCGCCTCGTCATAGCCGACATAGCCGGGAGGCGAACCGATGAGCTTTGAAACGCTGTGCTTTTCCATGTACTCTGACATGTCGAGCCGGATAAGAGACTCCACGGACTCGAACATCTCATTCGCCAAGCACTTGACAAGCTCTGTCTTGCCAACGCCCGTCGAGCCGACGAAGATGAACGACACGGGGCGCTTTTTGGGCGAAATGCCGACACGGTTTCTCCGGATAGCCGCCGTAACGGCGCGGATGGCCTCGTCCTGCCCCACAATGTGTTCTTTAAGGCGCGTGTCGAGATTTTCCAGCTGCTCATACTCCTGCGCGCGGATCTTGCTCGCCGGGATTTTCGTCCAGAGCTCAATGATGCGCGCAAGGTTATCCATCGTCAGAACCGGCTTCGGCTCTTCCTCCAGCACGGCAATTTCCTTCTCAAGCTGCAGCTTGCGGCTGCGAAGCTCCGCCATGCGGGCAAAGTCCGAGTCCGCCTTATCCGGCTGGTCCATAAGCGCGCCGAGTTCGAGCTCGATGTCCGCCTGATCTTTTTTGAGGGCTTCGAGCTTGCCGATGGACTTGTTTTTGAGGTTCACGTCCGAGCAAGCTTCGTCCAAAAGGTCGATGGCCTTATCGGGAAGAAAACGGTCAGTGATGTACCGCTCGGAGAGAATGACGGTCTGCCGCGCGATCTCCGGCGGAATTTCCACGCCGTGGAACTCTTCATAGTAATGCGAAATACCGCGCAGAATCGCGATGGACTCCTCGATCGTCGGTTCATTGACCGTCACGGGCTGGAAGCGGCGCTCGAGCGCAGAGTCCTTTTCGATATACTTGCGGTACTCGTCGAACGTTGTCGCGCCGATGACCTGAATCTCGCCGCGCGAGAGGGCGGGCTTGAGGATATTCGCCGCGTTCATCGAGCCTTCTGCGTCGCCCGCGCCAACCAGGTTGTGCACCTCGTCGATGACAAGGATGATATTGCCGAGCTTTTTGACCTCGTCGATGAGGCTCTTCATGCGGCTTTCAAACTGCCCCCGGAACTGCGTGCCCGCGACGAGCGCGGTCAGGTCCATCAGATAGACCTCCTTGCCCTGCAGCTTGTAAGGTACTTCTTTGTCGACGATCCGCTGCGCCAATCCCTCGGCAATCGCCGTTTTGCCGACGCCGGGCTCACCGATCAAACACGGGTTGTTCTTCTGCCGCCGGTTTAAAATCTGCACCACGCGCTCGGTTTCCACGTCGCGGCCGACAATGCGGTCGAGCTTTCCGTCGCGCGCCTTCTGCGTGAGGTTCTGGCAGTAGGTATCGAGAAATTTGCGTTTTTTATTCTTCTGTCCGTTCGGCTTATCGCCGCGCGGGGGATTTTGCCGGGGCTCTTCCTTCTGCGGAGTCAACGCTTCCCCCGGATTGTTGTTTCCGGCGTTGCCGAAGAGCTTATTGAGGAACGGGAACGTCGCGGTCTGTGAGGCGTTGTCGTCGTCTTCCTCGTCCTCCGAAGTATCATCCGGATTCTGCGCGTTCGAAATCAGGCCCTCGAGGCCGTTCATCGTGTCGAGCATTTCACCGTTGAGGTTGTCGAGGTCTTCGTCCGAAAGGCCCATGCGGCTGATCATGTCGTCGACGGGCTTGATGCCAAGCTCGCGCGCACATTTGAGGCAGTAGCCCTCATTGTTGGTCTGGCCGTTTTCAATCTTCGTGATGAACACGACCGCCAGATTCTTTTTGCATTTGGAACATAAGGTTGGTTTCATGATATACGTTCTCCTACTCAGATAGGATCAATTTTTAAGAAGTATAGCACGGAATTGTGAACAATTCCAACGCCAATATGTGACGGAACTGAAAATTCAAGGAAGGATGATCTCGCCGCGTCCGCCGCCGAGCAGAACTGCCGAGCCGTCGGCGCGCATGATGACATTTGTCGCACTCGTCGTGTTCGCCTGCTCAAAATAGGGCTTCATTGCGCTGGTGTAAATGATGAGCTTTTCCGCCGTCAGAACGGCAAGGTACTCCCCCGCCGCCGAAAAATCGAGAATCTGCACGTCGAGTTCGGCACTCCCAAGCTCCGTGCCCGTTTTATCGACGGTAACGACCGAACAATGGTTGCCTGCCTTATACATATTCACGATCAAAGAGAGAAATCCGTCGCCGCCAAAATCAAAGTCCTTGAGATATGCGCCGTTGTACGTGTAGTCCGCCAGAAGGTTCCCGCTGACGTCGAGCCACTTCGCGCCGGACTCCCCCACAGCGCAGATGGTATTTGCGTCCAGAAATGTTAGATCGTAAATAAGGTTGCCGCCAAGCGCGGCCGTAATGCCGGAATCTTCCTTCGCAGTCTGGAAAATGTGGAGGCTTGATGCGTAAATGCCATCCCGCTGGCCAAGTGACACACTGGCCAGATACTTTCCTCCTGCCGAGACCGCGCAGACGGGCATGAACTGACTGGCAGATAACCAGCGGTAGATCCGGTTCTGATTGCTGTCGTAGACGTATAGAACCGTCTTATAGCCGGACTCCGACGTCGCGTAGCAGAGGCTGCCGTCCGCGGCCATATCCGCATCGAAAATCGGTCTCTGGGTCGTAAGGCTCAGAGCCGTCTCTCCCGACTGCCGCACAGCAAGAAGGTTCGTTCCGCCCACGTCGAAGGCCAGCGTGAGCTTGCCTCCCGTGCGGATAGCGGGGGTATCCAGTTTTGCCTGCACAACGGCAAGCTCGTCTCCGTTCGCGTCATAAAGACTGAGCCCGGAGACAGACGCCACGGCAAGGCCTCCCTGCAAGTCGGCATACTGGTTCGCGTTATGGGAATCAAACGTGAAGCTACCTCCCGCGGAGTCTGTTTTGACGTTCAGGTAGCGCACAAAGCGCTTCGCCGCATCTAAATTCAGAGAATCGCGGAACACATAGAGCGTCACCGCGCCGCCCACCAGAACGAGCGCCAGCACGAACAGCACGATCCGCCGCGCGATGCTTTTCCCGGGATGGGGATCAAATTTTGAAACGTTATCCGACATGGAACACTGCCTCTCCGTCGTCATACCAGAGCTGGGTCATGTAGAGCCCGCCGGGCGGAACCGTGGGACCGGCAGCCTTGCGGTCGCCGTTTGCCAGGATATTGGCCACTTCCTCGGGCGGGAACTTCCCCTCCGCGGCGTACACGACCGTCCCCGCCATCGCGCGCGCCATATTATATAAAAAGCCGTTGGCGCAGACGCGAAGAGAAATGAGATCGCCGTCCCGTTCGACCTCGTAGTGATAGACCGTGCGCACCGTGGACTTCACTTCCGTTCCGACCGAGCGGACGGCGGCAAAATCGTGCGTGCCGACAAACTGCTGCGCCGCGCGCTGCATGACCGCCTCGTCGAGGTGTTTGGGATAGAACCAGGCGCGGTTTACATAAAACGGGTCCTTAATTGGAGAATTGTAGATGAGATAGGTATATTCCTTCTTGACGCACGAACCGATGGCATTGAAGCCGTCGTGCACCTCCATTGCGCCGGTGACGACGATGTCTCCAGGCAGGTGCGTGTTGAAGGCGTACGGAATCCGGTCCACGGGAATTCTCGCATCGGTGCGGAAATTTGCCACGTAGACCTTCGCGTGAACGCCCGCGTCCGTCCGGCCGCAGCCGGTAATGTGCACCTTATGGCCCACGACCATGGCAGCGGCTTTCTCGAGCGTCTGGCCGACCGTGATATCATTTTTCTGCACCTGCCAGCCATGATAGGCCGTGCCGAGGTAGCGGAGCGTCAGGGCAATGTTTCTCATAGCGTTCTCCCGTGTGATAAATTATAAGCCAAAGCGCCGCAGCACAATCACGCCCGCGAGCATCAGCGTGCCAAGGCAATAGGCCGTATAGTCGCGTCCCGCATAATGGAGCGCGTGGAGCTTCGTGCGGCCCTCTCCTCCATGGTAGCAGCGGCACTCCATCGCGGTGGCCAGCTCGTCTGCCCGGCGGAAGGCCGAGATGAACAGCGGCACCAGAATCGGAATGAGCGCTTTTGCGCGCGCGAGGATGTTTCCGGACTCAAAATCCGCGCCTCTTGCCTTCTGGGCGGACATGATCTTATCGGTTTCTTCAATGAGCGTGGGGATAAAGCGAAGCGCGATGCACATCATCATCGCAAGCTCATGCACCGGCGCGCCGATTTTTTTGAGAGGACTCAGCAAGCTCTCCAGACCGTCCGTCAGCGCAATCGGGCTCGTGGTGTAGGTGAGCATGAACGTCCCCGCCACCAGAAGCGTGATGCGGAGCACCATGAAAACAGCGTTTTCGATGCCCTGCTTTGTGATCTTGAAGATCCAGAACTGCACGAGCGGTTCGCCCTGCCCGTAAAAGAGGTTCAGAACCGCCGTCAGGATGATGATCAGCATCAATGGCTTGAGGCCCTTTAAAATTACCTTCAAGTGGATTTTGGAGATCCAAACGACGGCAAGCAGACACCCCGCTACAAGCGTGTACCCCGCCGCACCCTTCGCCAGAAACAGCGCCACGATGTACACAATCACGAGCACAAGCTTTGTTCTGGGGTCCATTTTGTGGACAGCGGTCTCGCCCGGGAAATACTGGCCGAGCGTCACATCCTTCAGCATGCGGCCTTCCCCCCTTTCAGAAGCGGCAGGAGAAGCTTTTTCGCCTGCTCCACCGTAAAGGCGGAGGCCGGAACATCCACGCCGAGCTCACGCAGCTTTAAAAGCACCTGCGTCACCTTCGGCACGGCAAGTCCCATCTGCACGAGCTCCTCCGGTTTCGCGAACACCTCCGCAGGCGTTGCATCCATGACGAGGTGCGAGTCGTTCATGACAAGAAGCCTGTCGACATTGGAGGCGATCTCCTCCATCGAATGGCTCACCATGATGACCGACGCGCCCTGCGCCGCCTGATAGGCCCGGATATTTTCCAGAATGCTCTCGCGGCCGACGGGGTCCAGTCCCGCCGTGGGCTCATCCAGAATCAGAACGTCCGGCTCCATCGCGATCACGCCCGCAATCGCGGCTCTGCGCTTCTGCCCGCCGGAAAGATCGAAGGGCGATTTTTCAAGGTCCTTGTCCGTAATGCCGACAAAGCCCGCCGCACGCAGCACACGCGCGCGAACTTCGTCCTCCGAAAGGCCCATGTTCTTGGGGCCGAAAGCGATGTCCTGAAAGACCGTCTCTTCAAAGAGCTGATACTCCGGGTACTGGAACACCAGCCCCACATGAAAGCGCAGGCGGCGCGTCAGCTTCGCGTCCGACCACACGTCCTGTCCCTCAAACAACACCTGCCCGTTTGACGGCCTCAAGAGGCCGTTCATATGTTGGATGAGCGTCGATTTTCCAGAGCCCGTATGGCCGATCAGGCCGACAAACTCGCCCCGCCCGACCGTCAGGCTCACATTGTCCAGCGCCACATGCTCAAACGGCGTATCCGCGCCGTAGACATGCGACACATTTCGAATTTCTAATACAGGCTCCAACCGTTTTTCCTCCGAAATCAGGCTTTCGCCTGCAAAATTTGCCGAAGCAGGGCTTGCGCGCAGTCGTCCACGCTCAGAGCGTCCAGCGGAAGCGCGCAGCCGTCGTCATCGAGCGCTTTCAGCAAAAGCGTCGTCTGCGGCGCAGTCAATCCGACGCTTTGCAGAAGGTCAATTTTCGTAAAAACGTCCTTCGGCGCGCCGTCGGCAATGATTTTCCCGTCATCCATCGCAATCACGCGGTCGGCGCAGATGGCCTCGTCCATGTGGTGCGTGATTAAAATGACCGTGATATTCTGCTCACGGCTGAGCTTTTCGACGATCGAGACAACCTCCTGCCGTCCCTGCGGGTCCAGCATCGCGGTCGGCTCGTCGAGCACGATGGTCTTGGGCTGCATCGCGAGCACACCCGCAATCGCAACGCGCTGCTTCTGGCCGCCCGAAAGAAGGTGCGGCGCATGCTTTTTATAGGCCGCCATGCCGACGGCCTCCAACGCCTCGTCCACGCGTCTGCGGATCTCCTGCGTCGGAACGCCGAGGTTCTCCGGCGCGAAGGCCACGTCCTCTTCTACGACATTTGAGACGATCTGGTTATCCGGGTTCTGGAACACCATGCCCACCTGCTGGCGGATGGCAAGGAGGTTTTCCTCCTGCTTTGTGTCAAGTCCGTAAACCGTCACCGTGCCGCCCTCGGGCAGCAAAATTGCGTTTAAGTGCTTGGCAAGCGTCGATTTGCCGCAGCCGTTGTGCCCCAATACAGCGACGAAGCTTCCCTGCTCAATATCGAGACTCAGGTCCTGAAAGACCACGTGCTCGTTTGCCTGCTCATCTGGATAGGAATAGGCAAGGTGCCGGATCTCAATTGCGTTTTCCATGCTCAGTCCCTCGTCCACCGGCCGGTACTGCCGCACGGAAGGGCAAGCCCAGTATTCGTCACCGGAAGCCCCAGCTCGTCGCAGCGCGTTTTGCCGCCATATTGTTTGGATACCAGGATATCCAAAATGTAGCCCAGCACCGAGGGAGCCAGCCCCGTGGTGTAGGAATTGATGATCACAAAGAGCGGATCGTCGCTCAAAACCTTACTCACAAGCTCCACGAAGGGGTAGAGGTTGTCTTCGAGCTTCCAGATCTCGCCCGAAG
>CALCJW010000183.1:0-7634 GCA_937967235.1 uncultured Clostridia bacterium | reverse complement strand
CGAACCCCCGCAAACGGAGTCAGAGTCCGGTGTGCTACCGTTACACAAATCCCCTAAATTGCCGCAGCGCCGAAACGCAAGTATTATTATAGCGAGCTTTGCTCATTTGTCAAGCGTTATTTTTCAAAAATCAGCAAATCCCGCAATTTTTTCCGCGCCGCCCATTTCCCGCCCCCGCGAAACGCGCCGCGCCGCATGAAAAACTCCGACTGTCTCAGCTTTTGACAAGGAAATCCGCCTTGTTTTTACTAGCCGGTTTCGCGCGTGGAATCTCCCGCCGCGCGCCATATTAAGCTTCGAGATCAGCGATTTGGGAGAGGATTTTGCGGGATGAAACATTTGACATTGACTCTGCGCCGGACGATCACGGCGCTTTTTCTTGCGGCTGCGCTCTGTGTGCAGACCCTTGCCGCCATGCCGGACCGGCTCGTTCCCTGCGGCCATACGGCAGGCATCAAGCTCTATACCGGAGGGCTTCTCATTACCGCGCTTGATGAGCAGGCTCCTGCACAAAAGGCAGGGCTCCGCGCGGGTGATACCATTTTAAAAATTGACGGTGCGCGCGTTTCCTCCGTTCAGGACGCATCGCTTCGCTTATCGAGCGGCAAAAGCGTCTGCCTCAGCGTCCGCCGGGGCGAAAAGCAGGCGGAATTTTATCTGACCCCCGAAAAAA
Source organism: uncultured Clostridia bacterium (assembly GCA_937967235.1). GTDB lineage: Bacteria > Bacillota > Clostridia > Oscillospirales > Oscillospiraceae > CAG-170. Next base: position 6,961 of record CALCJW010000183.1, on the reverse strand, counting down.
CGGAAACCGGCTATCGCCTCGGCATTTCCGTCCGCGACAACATTTCCGGCATCGGCACGATCACATTCTTTGACCCGGAGACCGGCGTGTATGGCGCGCTGGGACACGGCGTGGCAGGCCTTACCTCCGCGCAGCCGCTTGCCATCTCCGGCGGCGTGCTCGTCCCGTCGAGCGTCACAGACGTGAAAAAGGGCGTGCGCGGCACGCCGGGCGAGCTCCATGGGAGCTTTGACGTTGCAGACCCGCTTGGCTCCGTCTCGCAGAACGAGCCGCACGGCATTTTCGGCAAACTCACCGCTCTGCCGCAGAGCGAGAGTGTTCCGGTTGCGGACGCATCGCAGATCCATACGGGCGCGGCGGTCATTCTCGCAAACGTCGACGGCAAAGAAACCCGGGAATATTGTGTGCGCATCGATAAGCTTTATCCGCAGGCGGAAAACGGACGGAACCTCCTTCTCACCGTCACCGACGAGCGCCTTCTTGCAATCACCGGCGGCATTGTCCAGGGCATGTCCGGAAGCCCGATCTTGCAGGACGGTAAGCTCATCGGAGCCGTCACGCACGTGCTTGTCAACCGCCCCGAGCAGGGCTACGGCATTTTCCTGCAAAACATGCTCACGCAGTGCGAGGCGTACCAGTAAAGCGGTCCCGGGAAGCGTCTGCCTCCCGGGATACCGGTTCTATTGCGCTTTTGCGGTGGCCTTTTCCGCACGCTCCTTTGCGGCCTTTTCCTTGTTGTGCTTCGCGATTTCCATCATCTGCTCATACATCTGGTCGCCGACGCATTTTCTGGCGTATTTGCACCACTGCACGCAGCTGAGCATGTCGTTGTAGATCACAAAGCCGCACTTGTCGCAGGTCACCTCGGTATCGGTCGAAAAAAGCTCGACGGGATTTCCGCACTGCGGGCAGATTTTCTCCGTGATGGAAATCTCCTTGGATTTGCTCTGGCATCCGGAATACAGCATAGTGCACTCCCCTTTCTGTGCTTGTCTTTCTGATCGTATTATAGTACAATGACGCAAGAGGTTCTGTTTGATTTCCAACACTGGAGGTTTTGCGATGGAAAAATATTTACCGCTGCTGCAAAAATCGCCCCTGTTCGCCGCGATGGTGCCCGGGGAAATTCTGTCTGTTCTGCACTGCGTGGGTGCGGCAGAGCGCGAGTTCGGCGCGGGCGAGTACATTCTTCCCGCCGGAAGCCCGACGCAGGCAATGGGACTTCTTCTTTCCGGCTCTGCCCTTGCCATACAGGAAGATTTATGGGGCGAGCGGAACATCATGGGAAAGATTCAGCCGCCCGGCACATTTGCAGAGCCCTTTGCCGCAACGCCGGGTGCGGTGCTGAACGTCAGCATCGTTGCAAACGCGCCCGTAAAGGTCCTGTTCCTGAGTATCCAGCGGATTCTCACCGTCTGCTCGGAGACCTGCCCGCAGCACGCGCTGCTCATCCGGAATCTTGTGTCTGTCCTGGCAAAGAAAAATTTGCAGCTGAACGATAAGATCACCCACATGAGCAAGCGCCGCACACGGGAAAAGCTTCTGTCCTACCTCTCGTCCGAGTCGCTCCGGCAGGGCTCGCTGGAATTTGACATTCCCTTCGATCGCCAGCAGCTGGCAGACTATCTGTGCATCGAGCGCTCGGCCATGTCCGCGGAGCTTTCGCGCCTTCAAAAAGACGGTCTGCTGCAAACCGAACGCTACCACTTCCGCCTCATTGCGCCGCTTCCCGGCACGCTCGGTCGTTAACAAATCCTTTCGAATCTGCCGTCTTCTTTAACAGCGCTTTAACGTACATTCGCGGTATAATGACTCCCGAAATCGGCCGCGTCGCGGTTTTGGAAGAAGGAGAAAAACAAGATGTTTCTGATTAACCAGGCAATGGTAAATGTTCCGATCGGAACGGCCGCTCTGATTGTCGTGCTCGGTATGGCCGTCGTCTTTTTCGGCCTCATTTTGCTGATGCTCGTCACCAAGGCCTCCGGCAAAATCATGCAGAATAAAGAGGCTGCTGCAAAAGCCGCCGCTCCTGCTCCCGCGCCCGCCGCTCCTGCAGCGCCTGCTGTGAAGGCGTTCGCCCCTGGCTCTGCCGGCGAAGTAAAGCTCCACGATGTTCCCGACCGGACGGCCGCCATGCTCATGGCCATCGTCGCCGACAAGCTCGGAAAGCCCCTCAACGAGCTGCGCTTCATCTCCATCCGCGAGATCAAGGATTGATTCTACATAAAAAGCCCCGCGCACCGCACAATGCTCTCTGTGCGGTGCGCTTTTTGTCCAGATTCTTGTATTCCGCCCCGGTATTTTGTTCAGCTTCCGCTAAACGCGTAGGGGGCGATGCCCACATCGACCCGGCAGATTACGCCGATTTTACGGAAATCCAATGCGAATTCGCCGCTTTCCTTGGGGCGATGTGGGCATCGCCCCCTACGCATTGATTATGGACATCTCGTAAGAGGCAATTGCTTGGCCTCCTCCGGTGCGTGATAGCTGACGGCGGCGATTCTGCTGTCTTCGATTTGGAAGCGCATCGCCGTCTCGTCGCAGATCATGAGTGTGGTCGGTTCGCCGTCTGTGTACTCGATGAGGCTGTATTTCCCCATGTAGCGCACCTCGCCGCCAAGAAGCAGCAGCGCCGTGTGCTCGTCTACGCGATAGATAGCAGGGAGCCCTGCGCGCGGAAATCGGTTGGTGGCCTCCCGGTAGTCCTCCCCCGCCGTCACGCCGCAAGCGTCCGTGCCCTCGAGCAAGCGAAGATACGCCGCATTTGGCTTTTTCATGCTCGTATCTACGTAGCAGATGCCGCCCACCTGCGAGCCATCCGAAAACTCGAGCACGTCGTAATATTCCTCCTGTAGAAACGGCTCGTGAGAAATGCGCTCCGGCTCGCCGTAGACCGCTTTCAGTTCGCCCAGTTCCAGATCATAGATGGACGTGCCATTCCACGTAAGGCCCGGCCATTCCTGCGCCGCCTCCCGCGCCCGGAACCATGCTGCATCCTGCCCCAGCCGGGAAAGCCCCGGCTCAAATTCCGGCGCAACCACGTAATCGGGCGCTTCTCCCGCTTCCGCGCGCACCTTGTTCGTAAAGACCGGCGCGCCGTCATCATCGAGCAAAAAGCTTACATAGACGCGCCCCGCAGACTCCTCCAGAATTTCCGCATCCAGCACATACCGCTCCCGAAGCTCCCGATACCCTTCGTCCCAGTCGCCCGGGGCTAGCGTCAGCGTGTAATATGTCCCCAGCGCGCCCGTCTGCCACGAAATCAGCTCCGGCAGCCGCACCTGATACTCACTTTCATCCATAAACGGGCTCACGTAGGCGCCATCTTTGATCTCCCACGCGCCGTCATTGGAAAGCGTCGGCACACCATAAAACTCCGCCATCACGCGCTCCATCGCCTCCCACACCGGCATGTGCCCGGTTCGCTCCTTCCAGGGCGTCGTCACCTCCAGCCACTCAAGATACGCGTTCGTCTTCTCCGGCCAGACGCCGTCCGTCGTCACCGGCATGAGATCCAGCCGCCACCGCTCGGCAAAGTCAAAGAAATATGCCCGCGCTTCCTCGTCCAGTTCCGTCGCCGAAGCCACGCCCATCTCCGAGGAAAAAATCTCCGAAAGCCCAACGGCAGGCGCTTCCTGTCCCGGCTCGGTTTCCGTCGCGGCGGGCATTTTCTCTTCCGGTTTTGCTTCCGGCGCGGGCGCTTCCTCCTGCATGGTCTCGGGCGTCTGCTGCGTCTGAACCTCCCGTTCATGGCACGCGGCTAGCGACAAAACCAGAAGTCCTGCCAATAAACCGGCAATCGCTCGTTTCATTCCGATCTCCCCTTTCGCGTTTTTTTCAGTATAACACAGAATTTTCCTGAAATTTCTTAATTTTTCTGAATTTCGGCAAAAAGCGGGAGACAAGCCAAAGCTTGTCTCCCGCTTCGTTCTTTATTTGATGGTCTCGCTGTTGTTGAGCACGGGCACACTGTATAAAAACAGCACGTCCTGCTTGTCGAATGTCACGAAGCTTCCCAGCCGCGCGCTCGGAAGGTAGCGGATATCGACGAGCGTGATCTTCGCGTACCCCTCCAAAAGAAGCGGCGCGAGACTGCTCGCGAACGAATCCCGGAAAATGACGAGCTCCTTGTCTGTTTTTGCGCTTGGGTTCTCGATCGTAAGCAGCGACACCGAGCCGGACAGGAACATCTCGTAAGGGTCCTTCCCCGCCGCCTTTTCCATGTCGTAGACCGCCGTCTTCTGATTTGTTTCGAAATTCGTTACCACGGCGTTTTCGATGGCATTGTTCGTCAGATACGAAATTTTCTCGGGCTTTACCGGAAGCGCCGCATATCCGTAGTAGAGACCGTAATAGTCGCGGTCTAATTCCTGCTCGGTAAAATCATCAGAGATAACCGCGCCCATCACGCTCGCGATTGTTTTCGCCGCAGGCAGCAGCTTTTCCTGCCGCCAGTGAAGATCGGTTCTGTAGTAATCGTCAATTGTGAGGCTGTCGGTCAGGTCAATCCAGCTTGCCCACGGAAGGGCGGTTTGCATCGAGGCGAAGAACGCGTCGTAATCGAGCGCCGGATAGCCGTTTTGCGCTGCGAGAAAAAAGTTTTTGTCCGGAATGACAGACAGGTAGGTTCTGACGTTCGTGCCCTTGAGGTATTTGTCATAGACAAAACCAAACCGCTCCTGCGCGTGCGCTAACGATTCCTCGTTCATCGGGTACTCGAGCTTCGCGACCACCCCATCGGCAAAATATACGCCGTGGTTGTCCTTCTGGCGCAGCACGCCGAGCGAGACAAGGCTCTTGAGTGTCCGGAACTGCTCTCGCAGCGGGAACTGGTCGAGCGTGTAGCTCTCAAACTCGTCCGTCCATTTTCCGCTTGCAAACGCTGAAAGCGAAAACGCCGGAGCCTGCGCCAGATCCCGCCGCTCCGACTGCGACTGCGCATCCGCAGGCTTTAACATGCTCCAAACGGCAAAGCCAAAGAGAAACACGCCCAGAAGCAGGACAGTCAGCATCGATTGTTTTTTTCGCATCATCCCGCCTCCTAAAACCGGAAATACAAGAACGGATTAAATGACCCGTCCACCAAAAACGCCGTACACGCCGCAAGCAGCAAAACGAGCCAGACCGGCTGCAATATGGCAAGCACCTGTGCGCCGCGCGCTGATTCCGCAAGCTTGGAAACGACGTTCTTACAAAGCGGCGTCGCACCAATGACTGCGATCAAAAATGTCACAGCGTAGCTTTTCGCGTAATACAGGCTTTCTGCGCTCACAAGCGGAAGTCCGCCTGCGCCGAACATTGCGCCGATCTGCGAAGCAGCCTCTTTCACGGAACTTGCGTTAAAGAGTACAAAGCTCAGCGTCACAAAAAGCAGCACATACACATGCTTGAGCACATGCGTTTTTTCCAACCGCTCTTTATACAGAAGCTTCTCCGCCACGAGAAGCACGGCGAACCCGAGCCCCCATAAAACGAAGTTCCAGCTCGCCCCATGCCAGAGGCCCGTGAGCATCCAGACAATAAAAATGTTTCGCAGCCACTTCGATTTACTTACCTGGTTTCCGCCCAGCGGAATATAGACATAGTCCCGGAACCACGAGCCGAGGCTCTTGTGCCAGCGCCGCCAGAACTCCGTGATAGAGCCGGAGATATACGGATAGTCGAAGTTCTCGGAGAAATGGAAGCCGAAAATCCGCCCCAGACCGATGGCCATATCACTGTAGCCCGAGAAGTCAAAATAGAGCTGCAAGGTAAAGCTCACAGCGTAGAGCCAGTAATAGAGCACGGATAAATCCTTACTCTCCTGAAACGCCGTGATGAGCCCATAGAGAACGTTTGCGAGCAGAACCTTTTTCGATAGTCCGATCACGAACCGGCCCGCGCCCGCCGCGATATCCTCGAACGTCGTCTCCCGCTCGTCCAGCTGCGGCGCGATCTCCGCGTAGCGCACGATGGGGCCCGCAATGAGCTGCGGGAACATCGCAATATACGTGCCGAGCTTCAAGAAGCTTTTCTGCGCGGGAACATCGCCCCGGTACACATCTACCACGTAGCTTAAAATCTGGAACGTGTAGAAGCTGATGCCGATGGGAAGCGCGACACGCAGCAATTTCAAAGACAGCCCCGTCACGGCGTTTACGCTCGAAATAAAAAAGTCCGCGTATTTGCAGTAGCCGAGAAGCCCGAGGCTGAGCAGAACAGAAGCGGTCAAAAATATCTTTGACCACTTCCGATTCTCAGCATTCTTTTCGATCAGCCGCCCGAACACATAGCCCTGCAAGATGCTCAGCAGCATAAACAGGCAGAACCTTGGCTCGCCCCAAGCGTAAAACAGGAGGCTCGATGCAAACAGCACAGCGTTTTTTAAGCCGCGCGGAACCAGAAAATAGACTGCCAGCAGCAGCGGCAAAAAGTAATACAAAAACGGGATACTGGAAAAAAGCATAGGGCCTCCTGTCGGATGATATGGATTTACGCGTCGATGGCTTCGTCGTAGGCCGCCGTGAAACTGCTATCGACCGTGAGCAGCTTGTCGCGGAAGGTGTTGACCAGCTCCTCATCGCCGTAGACCGACACGATCAGATTTCCGCTCGTCGCGATGAACATCTTATCCGGGAAGCCGCACATCCAGTGCTTGCCCGAAATCTCCGCGTGAATATCCTCCACGATGGAAGAAACGTCCTCCGCATTGGCCGCATGGAACGCGCCGCAGGTGAACGTATTGCCGTTCATCATGTGCATCAGGGACGCCGCGCCATCGAGCTTTACAGCGTCGGATGCCGGGAAGGTAAACAGGTACGAAAGGTTTTCCGCGTTCGCAATGTTCACTGCGCCCGCCGCATCGTCCACGCTGTTGTCATAGTCCCCGCCGGCTGCCGGGAACTTTTCATCGTCCGTATAGCTCGCCCAGACCTTGTTGAGAAGCTCGAGCGCCGCCTGCTTGCTTTCTTCCTTTTCCGTG
>CALCJW010000182.1:0-3534 GCA_937967235.1 uncultured Clostridia bacterium | reverse complement strand
ATGAAAGAATCAATCTACAAGAATTATGACGAGCTGCCGCTGTTCCTGAACGCGGCGACAGTAGCGAAAGTGCTGGGCATTGCGCCGTCCAGTAGCTACGAGCTGATGCACGAGAAAAATTTCCCCGCGCTGCGAATCGGGAATCGGATCGTCGTTCCGAAGGAAGCATTCATCCAATGGGTGGAGCAGCACACGGGAGGAACTGAGTGAAGCGAAATCTCTGGCCGACACGCAATTCGGTCAAGGACTACTTCCCACTGCCGAAGGAGATTTTCTCGCTGGGTCTGAGCGCGGCAGAAATCGCAATTTATGCCCACCTGCTGTTCTGCGAAGATCGGCAGACATTCCAATGCTGGCCAAGCTACCGAAAAATCGGTGATGCGGTTGGGTTGAGTCCGAACACGATTCGTAAGCATATCCGCTCACTCGAAGAACGCGACCTGCTCGTCACAGAGCCGACGCAAGTTACAACGAAGGATGGTCGCAAGCGAAATGGCAATCTACGCTTCACCATCCGACCGATTCAAGCGGCGCTTCAGCAGGACTATGACCGGCAGCTGCAGAAGCTTACCGAGGACGCAGCAAGGAGGAAATATGCTGATTTTATTGAGAACACAGGTTGATCGCACAGACAAAACGCCAGTCACAGTCTGTCGCGCCCGTGTTGGCAGTTTGTGCGGCTTTCGCAGCTAAGCCGAGCGCGTACTCGCCCAGTACCAGAAAAACGGACGTTGCGCCAACGTGCGGGAGCATTGCGGGCACGGAAAACGCAGAAAAAGAACGGCTGCAGGCGTCTTTCGGCAGAGGGAGAAGCCGCAAGCGGCGAAGCAGGAGAAAGGCCTGACGCTTTTCTGCGTCCGGCCGTCCACTTCTGCCCGCAGTGCGGGCAGTTTCGGGGGATGAAAATGGCGCTTTTCTGCGGCTGTCAAAAATGGAATGGCGCTGTTATTTCCTAAAATCCGCAAAAAGCCAGTAAAATCAAGGACAATTTTGACGCTATTACGATTTCGGGAGGTTTTGAACATGAAAACAGAAGAACGAAGCCGCCACACAGTTTGGATGGAGGATACAGTTTGGCAGCGGGTGCAGGAACACTACAAAAGCGACGGATGCAGCACACAGAACGAGTTTATTGCAAAGGCAATTTTGTTCTATTGCGGCTATTTGCAAAGTGAATATGCCGGAGACTTCCTGCCGAAGATCCTCGGAGAAACGCTCGAAGCCATCCTCAGTATGTTCGGGGATCGCATCGGCAAGCTGCTTCTGAAGCAGGCTGTTGAGCAAAACATCTGCAATCATATTCTTGCATCAGACACAGATATTGATGCGGCAACATACCAGAAAATGCGCGGCATGAGTTATCAGGAGGTGCTGCGAACGAACGGTCAGATCTCATTCCCGGAGGTGCTCCGTCAGCAGAAACGGCTCTGAGCATACAGAGAAAAGCAGCTTGCAAGCCCGAAAACTTGCAAGCTGCCTTCTAAAAAATCCATGCTTTACTGCACCAGATACCCAGCTAGAATCAGGCTGACAATCATCTGCCAGAAATCGTTTTCCCCTGCGCTGTAATATCGGCTGTTTGGAATCTCGTGAAAGGACACAATGCGGTTTTCTTCATCCAGCCATGCTTCAAACGGACTTGGCATTTACTTGACCTGCTCCATAAGATAAAGGTTCAGCCTTGACTGCATTCGCTCCACCGCAGTATCCAGATCAATATTTCCAGAAACTAGATCGCCCATTTCTTCCAAAAGAATTGACATTGCCTCTTCATCATAAAAATCCATAGTCTCGCACGTTTTTGCCAGATCGACAATCAATTGCACATCATCAAATGTTGTGATTTCGGCATAGGGAACCTCTATATTTTTGAGAACGTCCAGATTATCTTGCAGCAGCGGCGCGTAGACGGGCGTTCCGTCCGCACTGTATTCCATCCATGGATGAAGCAGGAGATACTTGAGAAATTCCCAGCACCCTTCGGGGCAGGAAGTTGTCGCACTCACACCCAATGGCATCATCAGCCTGACATCCATGCCGTTGCTCCCGTCCGGAGTTGGCCATCCCACATAGCCTAATGTCTGACCGCAGCGATAACGGTCAAAGGAAACCTCCAGCGCAGAACTCAGTCCCACATAGCAGCAGATCAGCTCTCCGTCTACAATTCGCTGCGGCACATTTTTGTCAGGGTTGTATCCTCCATCATAGCTCCCGGCCTTCAACGCCGACTGCAAAATCTCACGAAATTCCGGTGTGTCCAGATTGCACTGTGCATGTTCATAGTCAATCACGCCACGCAAATATCGCCCACCGATTCTTTTCAGAAAATTTTCCGGATCCATATAGTAGATCATATCCTGCTCCGGTCGCAGGGACTTTTCTATATCCAGATACTCCGTAATCGTCCAGCCAGTATGAAGTTTCTGGGTCTGCTGTGAGCAGCTCAACGCCACTACACCAAACGTAGGAGACAAGAGATATAGTCCTCCATATTCGTGCATCGCTGTCCATGGAATAATGTCTTCTTCGCTGATTTCGCTGTCCGATGCAATCAGTGGATCCAGATCATATAGAAGTCCGGCGGAGATCCACGGAAGCGGAGAAAGCATATCGTTTCTGAAATAGTAGATATCCGCAGCATCACCGGCAAACAGCTTTGTTTGCATGACAGTCTCTGCCTGCTCCCGCGACTGTGTATTTTCGGCATAGTCGTCGATCACGACTGTGTATTTCGTGTTTTCGGCGTTGAAATTATTGACAAGGCTTGCAAGCGTGTCATCACGCAGTCCGATACCGCCCAGCACGAGTGTTGTCTTTCCCACCGGTGCATCTGGCATATCTAACTCCACATCCGCCTGCGAAGGGGCAGAATTGTTCTGCTCTGGTAAATCCTGCGCTGTAGATTCCGGCGCTACAGACTCCTGCGCTGGGGATTCCGGAACTACAGCAGGCAACTCCACCTTTGAAATGCTCTTTTCTCCGCCGCATCCGCCTGCAAGCGCACACAACAGGCAAATGGCAAACAGGATTAAGATTTTTCGCTTCATGGTTCGGTCTCCTTAATGCTCAAAATCAAACTCAAAAGCTTTTGACTTTTTTTCATTTGGAAATTCTCCCTTAGAACACGCTCTGAAATAAGGAGCGCTGCGATGCTTTCAGCGCTCCCCATTTAAAAGGCTGTTTGTGTGATGCGTGGCTGTTTGTGTAAAAGTGTACCAGTTAACCTCCTTTCTGCGATAAACTATCGCTATAGTCTACGTTAAAACTATCACAATAGTCCGTGAATGTCAAGCCATCTTGACAGAAATAGACGAATATGATAGTCTAAATACATCCTAAGAACGGGAGACAAAACATGAAACTGTTTGATTCAGAATGGAAGGTCATGGAGGTTCTCTGGCAGGAAAACGACCGGACGGCGAAGGAAATCTCGCTGCGGCTGGCAGACAGCATTGGCTGGAATAAAAACACGACCTATATCCATCCCCTCTAGGTTCTGGGTCATCTGCACCGCTCCCCATCGGTCAAAGGCGA
>CALCJW010000181.1:0-9689 GCA_937967235.1 uncultured Clostridia bacterium | reverse complement strand
ATAGGCCCCAAGGGGGCCTGCACAAACCACCGGCACGGCCGGTGGTTATGATTATGCTCTCTGTTTTGGCGAGGCCGCGCCAAGTCAGCGTGCGGCAGACCGGTTTGTGGACTGCTTTTTTATCACAGAACAGCGAACGCGAATTGTAGTCACTGAGCTGGAAGACGGCAGCACGGTCGAGACTGAGGAAGTCTACACAGCGACCGTGCCGCTCTCGCTGGCGGCAGCGTATGAAAACCTTGCGGCAAAGCTCGGCAGAACCGTCACTGACGAGGACAAGGAAAACGCCGCGCACATCTACACGATGATTGCAGGCAACGCCAACGGCAGCGACGGGACCGGCGCGTCGGGCGGCACGATCCAGATCGATTACGGATATGGCAGCGGCAGCACGGAACTGGACACGTCCAGCTTCACGAACCCGGCTGGCAAGAACGCCGACGATCTGGTGCAGTACGCCATCCATGCCTACGGGGAGCAGCGCACGTCTTGCTGTTTTATCTGGCGAGGCGGTATTTCAGTATAGCTTATATCAGGCACAGCAGCACTTTACCTATTTGTTGACAAAAGCGCTTAACGTCTCGCCCGATTTATTCCATAAATCGCTGGATGATCTAGCCGTGTCAGACTTGGACACAGCCAATCAGAGCGGCACACGGGAGTGAAGCTATATGGCTTACGCTGAGAAGAGGAAGGACGGCTATCGGCTGCGCGCTTCCTGTGGATACGATGCGAGCGGGAAGCAGATCACCCTCTCGAAAAGCTGGAGGCCTGAACCGGGATGGTCTGCGAAGCGGACAGAGAAGGAGCTGCAAACGGCGCTTGTGCGCTTTCAAGAGGAATGCGACAGCTGCTCTATTTCCGGCAATATCAAGTTTTCTGTCTTTGCGGCGCAATGGCTCAAGGAGTACGCCGAAAAGACCATGAAGAAAAGCAGCATCGAACGGATGCGCAAATACGCGCCCCGCGCAGACGCTGCGCTCGGCCATCTGAGCATGGACAAGATCACGACACGGCATATGCAAAGGTTCGTTAATAACCTTGGAGAAGACGGGGTAAACAAGACCACGGGCGGCGGGCTCAAGCCGAAGACAATCAAAAACTATCTGTCCTATGTTTCCTCGGTGTTTCAATATGCCGTCCGCATGGGTATGTTGAAGCAGAACCCTTGTAAAAACGTCGTGCTGCCAAAGCCAGACGCAGCCGAGCGCGAGGTTATGACGCTGGAGCAGGCGCAGGCGTTCGTGGATTCGTTGGATGCAGCGCCGCTGCAATGGAAGGCGTTCTGTGTGCTTGCGATCTACAGCGGCCTGCGGCGCGGCGAGCTTCTGGGACTTGAATGGCCGGACATTGATTTTGATAACCGCATTATCACGGTTTGCCGGGAATCGCAGTATAATCCCACGGACGGGCTCTATACGGACACGCCAAAGACGGCCAGCAGCCGCCGAACGCTCAAACTGCCACAGGTGGTTTTCGACGTTCTGCGGGCATACCGAGCCGATCAGAACGCGACACGACTTTCCTACGGCGATCAATGGCACGATTCCGGGCGGCTCTTTACGGGCGAGGACGGTAAGCCTATGCACCCGAACACGCCGTATACATGGCTTAAGCGGTTCTGCGAGCGCACCGATCAGCCGTTCTACGGGGCGCATCACTTCCGGCACCTGAACGCCACCTTGCAGATCGTCTCCGGCGCGGACGCACGGACAGTCTCAGCAAATCTCGGGCACTCCAAGACCAGCACGACGTTGAACCTCTATGCGCACACGTTTGACGATGCCAGAGCGCGGGCAAGCGACGGCGTGGGCGATCTTCTGGCAGCGAGGAAGCAGACGGCAAGGCGTGCGTGACGGGTTTCCGCTGCGCAACGCTCTAAAATGGCAGTGTCCAAGTTGGACACGCGCCGCCCAAATACGGCAAAAACCCGCTCCGGATTTGGAGCGGGTTTTTCATCGAAACGGCTGTTTTTCAGCCCATAACACCCAAATAACACCCACGGGACAGGTGCGCATTTTGAAACCGCAATCTTTTGATAGCAAAACAAAAAGAAAAACCACGTCAAACAGCTTCTTACGAAACTTTTTAACGTGGTTTCTCTGGTGCGAGAGATGAGACTTGAACTCACACGACTGTTGCCACACGCACCTCAAACGTGCCTGTCTACCTATTCCAGCACTCTCGCATTGCATCTTCAATGCTCAATTATTATAACCTTGAACGGGCAATTTGTCAACAAGAATTTTTGAACTTTTTATTCTGGATGACATTTTCTCTTGCGCATCGGGTAAGATTCTGCTATAATACAAAATGATCGTCTATGGGAAAGGCAGGAAGGCGCGATGCCCAAGTTTTTTGTTCCCGAGGCTGCGCCGGGCGCGAGGTTTTTGGTTCTGACCGGCGAAAACGCCGCGCATGCCAAGGTGCTCCGCCTGAAGCCCGGCGAGCGCGTTACGGTCTGCGACGCAAAGGGCACGGATTTTCAGTGTACGGTGAGTGATGTCGCCCCCGGGCAGATTTCGCTGGTCGTGCAGTGCGAGGAGCCGTCCCGCGCGGAACCGGCGGTTTTTTGCAGCGTCTATATGGCGTTTGCGAAAGCCGAAAAGCTCGAGCACGTCATCCAGAAGGCGACGGAGCTTGGCGCGGGCGAGATCGTCGCGTTCCCGTCGAGCAGATGTGTAGCCAAGCCCGATGATAAGGCGCTTTCGAAAAAGCTTGAGCGCTGGCAGAAGATCGCGGCCTCGGCCGCCGAGCAGTCCGGGCGCGGAAGGATCCCGCAGGTGCGGGCGCTTCGTTCGTTCCGGGAGGCGGTTCTGGAGGCGTCCGGGTGCGATCTGGCGCTTTTTCCGTATGAAAATGAAAAGGCGCTTTCGCTTCGTGATTGCCTGAATACGGGCGGCTATCGGAGCGTCAGCATCATGACAGGGCCGGAGGGCGGCTTCTCTGAAGAGGAGGTCGCGCTGGCCGCAGAGAACAATATGAAGATTTGCTCACTCGGGCCGCGGATCTTGCGCTGCGAGACAGCGCCGCTTTGCGCGCTCACCGCTGTTTTATACGCATCGGGCGCGCTGGACCGGAGTGCAGATGAAAAGGATGGAAGTCATGGGAAAGAATAAGAAGTCCACTGTCAATCAGAATACAAACGACCTGACGGTTTATAAGGTTGGCGCGGCGTTTGCGCTGCTGGTTCTGGCGCTGCTGGCGCTGGGGCGGATTCTGAACGTCTACGCAACGGGCAGCACGTTTGACGTTGTCTACCGCGCGAGCCAGACGGTCTGGACGCTCTGCGTGATTCTGTGCGCGGCGTCGGTCGCGGCCTATATCGTCCTGCGCAAAAAGAGCATCCGGAAGGTGTTCCCGTATGTCTTCGTGCTTTCGCTTCTGGCCGGTGTAACGGCGCTCGACCTGCGCTACTTCTGGACCGAGCACGCCACGGCGCTTTACATGCTCCACGCGGCGGTCTACTGTCTGTACATCATCTTCTGCCTGTACCGGAGCGAATTTTTCTGCTTCTCGCTGGCGGCTGTGTTCGCGGGCTTCAGCTTCTACTTCTACTCCAAGGGCCTCGGCATGAACGCGAGAACGGCGATCATCGCCATCGTTACGGCGCTGGTTCTGGCGGCTGTTGCGCTGCTGGCCAATCGCGCGGCAAAGGGTAAGGGCAGTGTAAAATTGTTCGGCAAAACCGTCAAGGTCTTCCCTGCGAAGTTCAGCGCGACGGCGCTTTACGTTGCGTGCACGGTGCTTGGGTGCTGCCTCGTCGCGTGTCTGGTTCTCGGCTCGGCGCTGTTTGCCTACTACTGCATGTTCGCGGCCATCGCTATCGAGCTCATCGGCGCGGTATATTACACGTTCCAGCTCAAATAATTCCGCTTGTTCTAATTTCACCTTCTTGTCCATACGCTGGACGGGAAGGTGATTTTTTTGCGGCCAAATCATTCCATGCTCTATAATGCGTTGCTGCTGACATTCGTCGAGCTGCTGCTGCGCGGGGTGACGATGCTCTTTCAGCGCGTGCTCGTCGCGAAAATCGGCGCGGCTGGGCTGGGGCTTTTGCAGCTTGTCTTAACCGTCGGTGGCTTTGCGATGACGCTGGGGCTGGCGGGGCTCCGTGTGACGGCGATGTATCTTTGTGCGGAGGAATACGGGAAGGGGAGTCTCAGCGGGATGCAGTGCGCCATCCGGTGCTGCCTGAAAACCGGGACGGTCATTTCGGCGCTTGCGGGGCTCGGCCTGTTTTTTCTGAGCGATTACGCGGCGAAGACCTGGATTGGAGATCTGCGTGCGGCGGGGGCACTGCGGCTGCTGGCGATTTTTTTGCCGGTCAGCTGCCTGTGCGCGGTTTTGTCCGGCTTTTTCACAGCCTGCGACCGGGTGCGCGAGCTGGCGAAGGTTGAAACCATCGAGCGGCTGGCGGGGCTTGCGCTTACGGCGGTGCTTCTGCGCCTTTACGCGGGGCAGGACGCGGGGAAGGTTTGCTGTGCGATGGTGCTTGGAAGCTCGATTGCCTGCCTTGGCAGCACGCTCTATCAGATGCATCTTCTGCGCCGGACATTTTCCGGCTGCCGGGAAACAGGCGGTGGGCGCGATATGACGCATCGCATGGTGCGGCTCTGCGTACCCTTGGCGCTCAGCGCGTACCTTCGGTCGGGCCTCGTGACGCTCGAGCAGTTCCTCATTCCGTGGGGGCTTGCGCGCGCGGGAGGCTCTCAGGCTGCTTCCATGGCGGCCTACGGGACGATTCATGCGATGGTTTTCCCGATTCTCATGTTCCCAGCAGCCATTTTATACACGGTGGCGGACCTCTTGGTGCCGGAGCTGGCGCGGTGCCGCGCGGCAAAAAACACAGAGCGCATGCACCACCTGACGGGCACGTGCCTTCGCATGGGATGCCTGTTCGCCCTCAGTACGGCCTGCCTCATGGGCGCGCTGTCAGATGGCCTCGGGCAAATCGTCTACAAGAGCGCGGACTGCGGTCGGTACCTTCTCGTGTTTGCACCGGCGGTTTTGATGCTCTACTTAGATGCGATGGTAGACGGTATGCTCAAGGGCTTCGGCGAGCAGACGGCCTGCGTGCGGTACAACACGCTCACGTCGTTTCTGGATGTTGCGCTTTTATATCTTCTTCTGCCGCGCTTCGGTTTAGCCGCGTACGTGCTGACGTTTTATCTCACGCATGCGATCAACTTCTGGCTCAGCATCCGGCGGCTTCTGCGCGTGACGGGCTATCCGGCAGACGGGCGATTTCTCTTGCGGTCGGCCTTCTGCGCGCTGGCGGGACTCGGCGCGTGCTGCTGCTTGCCGGACGGGGGACTTCTTCCGGCGATGGTTCTGCGGGCGGGGCTGTTCGGCTCGGTGTTTTCGCTGTTTCTTGAACTCACGGACACCGTTCCGGCAGAAGACCAGCGCTGGCTGCGGCGGAGCCTTCGGCTGTAGGGTTGACTTTTGAAGGGGGAACTTTTAAAATATACCTGCAAAAACGACTGAAAAAGGAGAGATCGTCATGATTTCGTTCCGCAATGATTACTCCGAGGGCGCGCATCCGTCCGTTCTGGAGGCCATCAGCAAACACAATTTTGAAACGACCTGCGGCTACAGCATGGACCCGTTTTGTCACCAGGCGGCGGACACCGTCCGCAAGCTCACGGCCTGCCCGGACGCGGACGTTCACTTCATCGTAGGCGGCACGCTCGCCAATACCATTGTCATTTCTGCTGCCCTTCGCCCGTGGGAGGGCGTGATCGCCGCGACGACGGGACATATCAACGTCCACGAGACTGGCGCAATTGAGTCCTCCGGGCACAAGGTCTGCTCGATCGAAGCGCCGGACGGCAAGCTCACGCCCGCGCTCGTGCGCGAGGTCATGCGGATTCACTGCGACGGCAAGGACGAGCACATGGTGCTGCCGCGCATGGTCTATATCTCGGATGCGACCGAGCTCGGCACGATCTATACAAAATCGGAGCTCGCCGCGCTCCACGATGTGTGCCGCGAATTCGGGCTCTATCTCTTCCTGGACGGCGCGAGAATGCCTGCGGCGCTGGTTGCCGAGGGAAACGACCTCGATATCACGGATTTCGGAAAATACTGCGACGCGTTTTACATCGGCGGCACGAAAAACGGTCTTTTGTTCGGCGAGGCCGTCGTGATCACAAACAACGACCTCAAGCCGCACTTCCGCAACATGATCAAGCAGCGCGGCGGCATGTTCGCCAAGGGCTTTTTGTTCGGCGTGCAGTTCGGCGCGTACTTCAAAGACGGTCTCTGGCTGGAAATGGCGCGTCACGCGGTCTCGCAGGCGCAGAGAATCGCGAAGGCTGCCGAGGAAAAGGGCTACACGCTCTACGCCAAGTCGCCGACGAATCAGGTTTTCATCGTCTTGAGCCACGAAAAGATTGCAGAGCTCGAACAGAATTTCGCGTTTGAGGCGTTTGGCCACGTGGATGACGATCACGAGGCGATGCGCTTTGTCTGCTCGTGGGCAACAAAGGAAGAGAGCGTCGACGAGCTGATCGCGAGCCTGTGATGGAGCAGGTAACGCACCCGATTGCGCCGGTATTCGACAAAAGCTCCCGGATTTTGATTCTCGGCTCGTTTCCGTCGGTCAAATCGCGCGAGGCGGCGTTCTTCTACGGCCATCCGCAGAACCGGTTCTGGAAGGTGGTAAGCGGCGTTCTGGGGTGCGATTGCCCGCAGACGATCGAGGAGAAGTGCACGATGCTGCTTGCCCATCATATTGCGCTCTGGGATGTGATCGCGTCGTGCCGCATTGAAGGCTCAAGCGACAGCTCGATCCGGGACGCGGTTCCGACCGACCTTTCAGTTCTTCTGGCGCACGCGCCCATTCGGGCTGTCTTCTGCAACGGCCAGACGGCCTTCCGGCTCTACGGGCGCTATCAGGAGCAGGAGACCGGCCTTCCGGCGACGCTTCTTCCTTCGACCAGCCCCGCAAACGCGGCTTACAGTATTCCGCGGCTATTAGAGAGCTGGCGCATCATTCTTCCGGCGCTTCAAAAATAAAAAGCTGCGTGCTCCGACATTGCACCGGGGCACGCGTTTTGCGGAAAAATCCCGCTGGCGAAAGCCAGCGGGATTTCGGTTGTTATGTCAGTTGGAAGCGTTCCGATTAGAACACACCCTGCTCGTACATCGCCTGCGCGACCTTCTTGAAGCCGGCGATGTTGGCGCCTGCGACGAGGTCATAACCCAGACCATATTCCTCAGCAGCTTCTGCGGAGACCTTGTGGATGTTCTTCATCATCTTGTGAAGCTGTGCGTCAACTTCCTCCGCCGTCCAGACAAGACGCTCGGAGTTCTGTGCCATCTCGAGACCGGAGACGCCGACACCACCGGCGTTGACAGCCTTGGAGGGAGCCACGATCATGTGCTTCTGCTCACGCAGGAAGTTCAGAGCGTCGTTCGTGGTGGGCATGTTGGCAACTTCGATGTAGTACTTGACGCCGGACTTTGCGATCTTTTCGGCGGACTCCATCTTGACGTCGTTCTGCATCGCAGCGGGCATGTAAACGTCAACGTCCTTGACGCCCCAGCACTTTTCACCGGGAACGAACTCGACGCCGAACTTGTCAGCATACGGCTTGCAGTGCATCGGGTCCTTGGCACGCATCTCAAGGATGAAGTTGAGCTTTTCGTCGGTGATGACGCCGTCCGGATCATGGACATAGCCGTCGGGACCTGCGAAGTAGGTGACCTTTGCGCCGAGCATCGCTGCCTTCTTCATGATGCCCCAGCCCACGTTGCCGTAGCCGGAGATGGCAATGCGCTTGCCCTCGATGGTGTCGTTCTCGTGCTTCAGGACTTCCTGGAGATAATAGACAGCGCCGTAGCCGGTAGCTTCCGGACGGATAAGGCTGCCGCCGTAGCTCATGCCCTTGCCGGTGAGAACGCCGTTCTCCCAGACACCCTTGAGTCTGCGGTACTGACCGTACAGGTAGCCGATCTCGCGGCCGCCAACGCCCATGTCACCGGCGGGAACGTCGATGTCCGGTCCGATGTAACGGTACAGAGCCGTCATGAAGCTCTGGCAGAATCTCTGGACTTCTGCAGCAGATTTGCCGGCGGGGTCGAAGTCGGAGCCGCCCTTTGCGCCGCCCATGGGAAGGCCGGTCAGGCTGTTCTTGAAGGTCTGCTCGAAGCCGAGGAACTTGATAACGCCTTCGTAGACGTTCTTCTGGAAGCGAAGGCCACCCTTGTACGGGCCGATCGCGCCGTTGAACTGGCAGCGCCAGCCGCGGTTGGTGTGATATTCGCCCTTGTCGTCCATCCAGCAGACACGGAAGGTAAACATACGCTCGGGCTCGACCATTCTCTTCAGCAGGTCGACCTTCTCATACTCGGGATGTGCGTCCATGATCGGGGAGATGGAAGACAAAACTTCCTCAACGGTCTGAACGAATTCAGGTTCATTGCCGTGGGTAGTTTTGACATAATCGATGACACTTGCTACGTAAGCATTCATTTTGGTAAATCCTCCTCAAAAAGTGTGTCTTCAGGTTAATGGATTATGCAGTTTGACCAGAAATATATTACCGCATTTTTTTTCAAAATACAAGCGCGGCGTTTCGAAAAAAGGACGAAAATCAGGCCTTGAAATTGGTGATAATGTCAACAATCTCCGCACCGATGCGCTTCTGCGCCTCGACGGTGGCAGCGCCGATGTGCGGCGTGCAGGAAACCATCGGATGGCAGTACAGCGCGTGGTTCTTTGCGGGCTCCTCGGCGTAGACATCGAGACCGGCGGAACGGACCTTGCCGGACTCCAGAGCGGCCAGCAGCGCGTCCTCGTCGACGTTCGTGCCGCGGGAGGTGTTGATGATGACGACACCGTCTTTCATCTTGGAGATGCGGTCGGCGTTAATGAGCGCGCCGCCATCGACTGCCGGAGCGTGGACGGAGATGAAGTCGGCCTTTGCCAGCAGCTCGTCCATCTCGACGTACGGAATGCCAAGCTGCTCTTCGATGCCGGGGATGTGGAAGATATCAAAAGCGATAACGTCCATGCCGATGGCCTTGGCCATGACGCCCAGATGCTGGCCGATGCGGCCGAAGCCGACGATGCCGAGCGTCTTGCCCTTGAGCTCGATGCCCTTGCCGTAGGCTTTCTTTTCCCACTTGTCCTCGCGCATGGTATGGCCGGCGATGGAGATATAGCGGGCGCAGGCGAACATATGGGCCATGGCGAGCTCCGCGACAGACTCAGAGGAGGCTCTCGGGGTGTTCTTAACGGTGATGCCGTTTTCCTCAGCGTACTTCACATCGATGTTGTCTACGCCAACGCCGCCGCGGATGATGAGCTTGAGCTTACCGCCCTTGGCTTCGTCGATGTGGTTTGCGCGCACCTTGGTCTTGGAGCGGACGACGACCGCGTCAAATTCCTTCAGCGCAGCGCCCAGCTGATCCGGCTCATAAAACTGCTCAACGACTTCGTGACCTGCCTCGCGCAGCTGCGCCATAGCGGTCTTGTCCATTCCATCGGTAACAAGAATTCGCATGATACAATCTCCTTATTTTTAATGTAGTTTGGGATTTTTGGTTTAAGACAAGGCGCGACAAACATCTGCCGCGCCTTGTGAGGTTTTTTTATTTACCGTAATTTGCTTCGAAGTTCTTGAGGAACTCGACGAGCGCTTCCACGCCCTCCTTGGGCATGGCGTTATAGATGGACG
>CALCJW010000180.1:0-20325 GCA_937967235.1 uncultured Clostridia bacterium | reverse complement strand
GGTTCGACCCGCTGTTCCTTGTCGTCAAGGGCATGCAGGATAAGCAGATGGACGTTCTGAACGCCATCAAGCTGTTCGCCGACGAAGGCCTGAAGTCCACGGGCGGTCTGTCCAATAACTCCAACGGCGCGCCGAAGAACGTTCGCCCGATCATGGACTCCGCGCTGGTTGCCATGGCGATGATGCAGGGCCTGACCTCCGCCATCGTCAACCCCAACGACCTGCGCCTGATGGAGACCATCAAGTCCTGCGACATCTTCAAGAACAACGAGCTGTACTCCGACTCCTATCTGGACGTCTGATTTCCCATGTTTATACGCGGTTCCCTGCCGGTTTTCGGCAGGGAACTGTGCCATTTTGTCCCGGAACGCAAAATGGCGGCGTTTGCCGCAGAAAGGCACTTTGGGACACACATAAGCAATTCAATATTTCAGGAGGGTATTTATGAGCGTATTAACTGATCTGATTTATGGCGGCTCGAATGCCGTCGCCGGTCTGACCGAAGGCGCGGTCAACGATGCAATTGCCAAATATGGCGCAGACAAGGAACTCGCGTTCCCCGATACTGCTTATTTCTTCCCCACGATCTATGCGGCAACCGGCGTGAAAGTGAAAACACTCGGTGATCTTCCTGCCTGTGTGGGCGTGCTCAAGAGCCTGATCACCAATCAGGAGGACCTCGGCCAGGCGCTCAATGCAGGTCTTGCCACAGCGGTCGGCGCAGAGATCCTCGAGGGCCTTAAGTTTGTCGAGCCCAAGGAGAGCTATGAGACCGCGAGAGTGCCCGGCATCGGCTTCGTGCCCGATCCCATCATCCGCTCGCTCGGCGTGCCGCTGGTTACGGGCGATATCCCCGGTGTGGCCGTCGTGCTCGGCAAGGCCGAAAACGGCGAGGATGCGGCAAAGGTCGTCAAGGACTACCAGTCGAAGGGCATTATGACCTTCCTGATCGGCGACGTCATTGAGCAGTGCGCAGACGCCGGCGTCAAGATGGGCCTTGAGCTTCGCGTCATTCCGCTTGGCCATGACGTGACGGCTGTCATCCACGTTGTGACCGTCGCCATCCGCGCGGCCCTGATCTTCGGCAATGTGCAGCCGGGCGATCTGGCGGGCCTTCTTGCCTACACGAAAGAGCGTGTTCCCGCGTTCGTCAATACGTTCGGTGTGATCGACAATGTCGTCGTCTCCGCAGGCGCGGGCGCGATCGCACTGGGCTTCCCGGTCGTGGTCGACATTGACCTCGGCGAAAATCAGGTTCCGGGCGCGCTGGAGAGCTGTCTGGACCACAACGAGACCGTTAAGAAGTCCCTCGAGCTGCGCGGCATTAAGATCAAGTCCAAGGAGCTTCCGATTCCGGTTGCGTTTGCGGCAGCCTTCGAGGGCGAGATCATCCGCAAGGCCGACATGCAGGTCGAGTTCTGGTCCGCCAAGAATACCACCTGTGAGCTTGTGCTTGCGAAGGGTATGGACGAGGTTGAGGACCACAAGATCGTCATCGACGGCCCCGACATCGACTCGGGCGACCTTGAGTACGCGCTTGCTACCTGCATCTATGTCGCGGGTAAGAAGATGCAGCCCGACTTCGAGTCCGTCATCGAGCGCAAGATCCACGCCTGGTTCAACTATATGGAAGGCGTGATGCACACCGGCCAGAGAAACCAGTTCCGCATCCGTATTTCCAAGGAAGCGTATGAGAAGGGCCTGCGCCTGACGCACTTCGCAGAAGTCCTGTACCACATGATCACGGACGAATTCGAGGCCGTCGTCGACAAGTGCGAGGTGCACCTGATCACCGACCCCGCGAAGGCGACCGCGTTCCTCAACGACGTGGCCATGCCGCGCTACAACATGCGCGACGACCGTCTTGCCTCCATGACCGACGAGTCCGTCGACCGCTTCTTCACCTGCATCCTCTGCCAGTCGTTCGCCCCGGCGCACTGCTGCGTCGTGACCCCCGAGCGTCTGGGTCTTTGCGGCGCGGTGTCGTGGCTCGATGCGAAGGCAACGTATGAACTCAACCCGAACGGCCCGTCCCAGCCCATTATGAAAGAAGGCTGCCTCGACGAGCGCACCGGCCGCTATACGACTGTCAATGACGCGATCAAGGACGCAACGCACGGCGCGGTCGAAGAAGTCACGCTGTACTCCATCATGGAAGACCCGATGACCTCCTGCGGCTGCTTCGAGTGCATCTCCGGCATTGAGCCGATGTCCAACGGCTTCATCGTTGTCAACCGCGAGTATGCGGGCATGACCCCGGCCGGTATGACCTTTGGCGAGCTGGCCTCCTGCACCGGCGGCGGCGTTCAGACCCCGGGCTACATGGGCCATGGCCGTCACTTCATCTCGTCCAAGAAGTTCATCCACGCTGAGGGCGGTATCGAGCGTATCGTCTGGATGCCGAAGGAGCTCAAGGACGACGTGGGCGAGAAGCTCAACAAGACCGCCAAGGAGCTCTATGGCATCGACAACTTCACCGATATGATCGCCGACGAGACGATCTGCACCGATTGCGACGCCCTGCTGACATTCCTGCAGGAAAAGAATCATCCGGTGCTTGCAATGGAGCCGCTGATGTAATATAATAAGCGTAAGCTGCGTGCGCGGCGCGCGATGGGCGGGCGTTCCCAACCTGCCTTGCGTCATGACGCGTAGAATACCGCTGCAAATTGTATGGGGGAGGGCGTATGTCCTCCCCTTTTTTGTAAAGTGTTTGCATGATGCGGACATATATGATAAAATGTCCGTAATTCGAGAGTATACGTGTGGGGACGGCCCGTCCACAGACGTATGGACTTGAAAATGTACCTACACCGAAAGGAGATCCCATCCGATGTATCAGATTACCTTCCAGTTTGAAAACGGCGGCAAGCCCGTCATTGTCGACGCTGCCCCCAATACCTCGCTGCTGGACGTTGCGAAGGCGGCCAACGTCGCCATCGACGCGCCATGTAACGGCAACGGCTCGTGCGGCAAGTGCCGGGTCAAGATTTTAGAGGGCACGGTCGACTCTACGCCCACGCACCATATTTCCGAGGAGGACTACGCGGCCGGTTGGCGTTTGAGCTGCGCGAGCAAGCCCACGTCCGATGTGGTCGTGCAGGTGCCGGACATTGCCTCCGCCTACCAGAGCCGCATGAAGACCGCCGACCTTTCTACCGGCGAAGAGGTTGCGACGTTCAATAAGCTTCAGGAGGACATCCGCGAGGCGGGCGTAGACATCAGCTGCGATTTCGTTTCCGCGGTTCTTGAGCTCTCGGAGCCCACGCTGGACGATACCATGCCGGACACCGAGCGGCTGGCGCTTGCCGCGCAGGACGCGTTTGACGGCTGCACGGAGGTCAAGCTCACCTATCATACGGTCAAGAAGCTTGCCAAGACGCTCCGCGATGCGAATTTCAAGGTACAGATCGCAGGCACGCTCGACATGGGCGTTCTGACCGTCATGGACGTGACCGGAAAGCTCGATGCGCCCATGATCGGCTGCGCGATTGATATCGGCACGACGACGGTTACGGGCGTGCTTCTCAATCTCGAGACCGGCGAGGTCGTCGCGAAGGCCTCTTCGGGTAACGGCCAGATCCGCTACGGCGCGGACGTGATTAACCGCATCATCGAGCAGTCGAAGCCCGGCGGCGTGAAGCGCCTGCAGGACGCGATTTTAAAGGAAACGCTCGTGCCGCTGACGGCTGTCATGTGCAAATCCGCGGGCATTACAGCGGACCGGATTTTACGGGCGGCCGTTGCGTCCAACACGACGATGAACCATCTGCTGCTCGGCGTGGACGCGGACCCTGTGCGCATGGAGCCCTATATCCCGACGTTCTTCCAGTGGCGCGGCATGGTCGCAAAAGACCTCGGCTTCGTCGCGAATCCCGACGCGGAGGTTCTCGTTGCGCCGAACATCGGCTCGTACGTTGGCGGCGATATCACTGCGGGCACATTCGCAAGCTTAATTTGGAATAAGGACGAATTCTCACTCTTCATTGACCTCGGCACAAACGGCGAGCTTGTCTTCGGTAACCGCGACTTTATGATGTCCTGCGCGTGCTCGGCGGGTCCTGCGTTTGAGGGCGGCGACATTTCCTGCGGCATGCGCGCAACGGACGGCGCGGTCGAGGCCGTGTCCATTGACAAAGATACCATGGAGCCGAAGCTCACCATTGTCGGTGACGAAGGTCAGAAGCCTGTCGGCATCTGCGGCTCGGGTATCATCGACGTGATCGCCGAGCTCTACCGTACCTCGATCATCTCCTCGAAGGGCAAGTTCGTCCGCGAGGGCGGCAGAGTCGCCCACGACGAGCACGGCATGGGCCGCTATATTTTGGCGAGACCCGATGAGAGCGAGACCGGCCGCGAAATTTCGATCACCGAGGTCGACATCGACTCGTTCATCCGCGCAAAGGGCGCCATCTTCTCGGCCATCAACATCATGCTGTCTAGTCTTGATATGGACGTTTCGGTTCTCGAGCACGTCTATGTTGCGGGCGGCATCGGCTCGGGTATTAACATGGAAAATGCCGTGCGCATCGGCATGCTGCCGGACATTGACCGCGAGCTCTTTACGTATCTCGGCAACACGTCGCTTGCCGGTGCGTACGCGATGGTGCGTTCGGAAAACGCGAACCAGAAGGTGG
This sequence comes from uncultured Clostridia bacterium, assembly GCA_937967235.1. Lineage (GTDB taxonomy): Bacteria > Bacillota > Clostridia > Oscillospirales > Oscillospiraceae > CAG-170. The sequence continues at coordinate 15,688 of CALCJW010000180.1, read as the reverse complement.
ACGAAATCGCGTCCAATATGACCTATATGGAGCTTTCGACGAACCCGCGGTACATGGACGAATTCGTCGCGGCCTGCTTCCTGCCGCATACGAACCGCGAGCTGTTCCCGTCGAGCGTGCAGGAGTGATGGTATGGCAGAGCTGAACAAAAAGGACGTACAGAACAATAAGGAAGAGGTTCCGTTTGCGCACTATGAGGCGCGCTTCCGCGAACTGGACCCCGAGGAGGCGGCACAGCGCTGCGGCGTGAAGTTTGAAAACGGCGCGTTTACGGTGACGCTACTGGGGGACGAATACGTCATCACATGGCCGGAGTATACCATTTCCGCCGACAATCCCAGAGCCTTCGCGCGCAAGAATATCCCCGCGCAGACGTTCCTGCTTCGCTATCTTCTCGAGGGCAAGAAGGCAGGTCCGTGGCTAAGCTTCAAGACCTTCCGCGAAATGCCGTGGGGCGAGCTCTATATCAGCCCCTATACCGGGCGCGTTCTGACAAGAGCCGCGTTTACGTTTGGCACACGCGTCGGAAAGTTTGCCGCAGCCTGCGAGGAGATGGGCGGCGCGCGAGTCGAGCACGGGGACGCGGGGTATGAGTTTGAGCTCCTGCCGGGCTACCGGATGCAGATCATGGTCTACGCCGGGGACGACGAGTTCCCGCCCAGCAGCCAGGTGCTTTATTCTGACAACTTCGAGACCGGATTTTCCGCCGAAGATCGCGTGGTCGCGGGCGATATCCTGATTTCCAGCATCAAAAACTATTTCTGAGGTATTGAAAATGAGCTTTGTATATAAGGGCCTGAGCGCAAATTTTGAAAAGCTGACTGTAACAGATCACGAGCTCGAGCGGCAGCTGGTAAGGCTCCAGCAGCAGACCCCGCGCGCCGTTCCGGTCACCGATCGGGCGGCCAAGCTGGGAGACGAGGTCGTGCTCGACTACGCGGGCTTTGTCGACGGCAAGCAGTTTGAGGGCGGCACGGCCAAGGAGCAGGTCCTGACCCTTGGCAGCGGCATGTTCATCCCCGGCTTTGAGACGCAGCTCGTGGGCGCGGAAAAAGGTGCGGACGTGCTCGTCACCGTGACGTTCCCGGAGGACTACCGCGCGACCGAGCTTGCCGGAAAGCCCGCTGAGTTCAAGTGTCATGTTCTGGAGATCCGGGAAAAAACGCCGTATGAGCTTGACGATGTGTTCGCCAAAGAGGTCGGCGGGTGCGAAACGCTCGCGGAGATGAAGGAAAAGCTTCGTCAGAGCTTACAGGCGTACTATGATGACCGCGCCGAGATGGAGGTGCAGGACAGCCTCATGCGGCAGGCCGCCGCGACGCTCGACTATACGCCGACGGATAAGGAGCTGGAAGCCGGCATCGACGCGCAGGTGGAGTTACTCAAGGCACAGCTGGCGCAGAAGGGCCTGACGTTAGACGCGTATCTGCAATTTACCGGCCAAACCGAGCAGAAGCTCCGCGAGGACGCAAAGCCGGAAGCAATCAACAGCCTCCGCATCCAGAAGGCCGCCGACCGCATCGCCCTGCTCGAGGGCATTGCTGCGACCGATGAGGACTACGCAAACGAGCTTGCCGCCATCTGCCGCCAGAACCGCATGACGATGGAGCAGCTGCGGCCGCACATCAACGCGCAGTTTGAACAAAGCGTTCGCGATAACATCCGCATGCAGAAGGCCATCGCATTTGTCCGGGCGAACGCGCGTGTGACGGTGGTTGACGCGCCCGCCTCGAAGGACTGATTCCGGCAGCGAGGATCTTCGGGATCGCCTAAAATTAGGATATTCCATGCGTGAAATATCTCCCAGCAATTCAGACAATATTTCCACGCAACCAGGAATGTAATTTGTATAAAAGCACCTGAGAGCCATATCGGCCCTCAGGTGCTTTATATCATATGTGACATATCGCACAAAGAAAAGCGGCCGTTTCCGTGCAAAGCTACAAAACGTTTTTTAGGTATTGACTTCCAAAATAGATAGTGTTATTCTAAGAACGAACCGATAAAAAAGTATCGATTCCGCACGGCGCTGTTGGCTGCGGAAGAAGGGATGCACGGCGCTGAAGCAATTCTTTCCCGGGGGGAGTGAAGGCCCCGGAAGAACAAGGAGGAAATATCCATGGCAATCGAATTTAAGGATGGCAAGTACGTTGACCCCCAGACCGGTCGTGTAACGCTGGACCCGACCATGTACAAGGACTGGCAGATCGCTGAAGAAGCAGAAAAGAATCTGCCCTCTGTGGATTACTTCCGCGAGAAGCTCGGCCTGCTGCCCGAAGAGATCATTCCCTACGGCAAGACCCCGAAGATCGACTTTATCAAGGTCATGAACCGTCTGAAGGATAAGCCCGACGGCAAGTTCATCGAAGTTACCGCCATCACCCCGACCCCGTTCGGCGAGGGCAAGTCCACCGTCTCCCTGGGCCTGATCGAAGGCCTCGGCAAGCTGGGCCTGAACGTCGGCGGCGCACTTCGTCAGCCCTCCGGCGGCCCGACGATGAACGTCAAGGGCACTGCTGCCGGCGGCGGCAACGCACTTCTGATGCCGATGACCGAGTTCTCCCTCGGCCTGACCGGCGATATCAACGATATCATGAACGCGCACAACCTGGCGATGGTCGCTCTGAACGCGCGTATGCAGCACGAGCGCAACAACAACGACGAGTGGCTGGCCAGCAAGGGTCTGAAGCGTCTGGATATCGACCCCAAGCGTGTGGAGATGGGCTGGGTCCTGGACTTCTGCGCACAGGGTCTTCGCAATATCATCATGGGCATCGGCGGCCGTCTGGACGGCTACCTGATGGAGTCCAAGTTCGGCATCGCTGTCGGCTCCGAGCTGATGGCCATCCTCGCTGTCGCCCGCGACCTCAAGGATCTGCGTGAGCGTATCGGCAAGATCGTTGTTGCCTACTCCAAGAGTGGCGAGCCTGTCACCTGCGAGGATCTCGAGGTTGCCGGCGCCATGACCGCCTGGATGCGCAACACCATCAACCCCACCATGTGCTACACGGTCGAGCATCAGCCGGTTCTGGTCCATGCAGGCCCGTTCGCAAACATCGCCATCGGCCAGTCCTCTGTTATCGCTGACCGTCTGGCCCTGAAGCTCTTCGATTACCATGTCACCGAGTCCGGCTTCGCTGCCGACATCGGCTTCGAGAAGTTCTGGAACGTCAAGACCCGTCTTTCTGGCCTGACCCCGAACGTCTCCGTTCTGGTTGCGACCGTCCGCGCGCTCAAGATGCACGGCGGCGGCCCGAAGGTCACCCCGGGCGCACCCCTTGCCAAGGAGTACACCGAGGAGAACCTCGAGTTGCTCGAAAAGGGCACCTGCAACCTGTTCCACCATGTGAACACCATCAAGAAGTCCGGCATCAATCCGGTCGTCTGCATCAACCGCTTCTACACCGACACCGACGCGGAAATCGCGCTCCTGAAGAAGCTCTGCGCCGAGCATGGCGTCCGCTGCGCCGAGTCCAACCACTGGCGCTTCGGCGGTGAAGGCGCGATCGAGCTGGCAAAGACCGTTGTCGAGGCTTGCGAAGATCCCGTCAACATCAAGTTCCTGTACGACCTCGAAATGCCGCTGCGTCAGCGCGTCGAGCTCATCGCGAAGGAAGTCTACGGTGCAGACGGCGTCGAATGGGCACCTCTGGCTGTCCAGAAGGCAGAGCGCTTCGAGTCCGACCCGAAGTACAAGGATTACTGCACGATGATGGTCAAGACCCACCTGTCCCTGTCCGACGACCCCACCAAGAAGGGCGAACCCAAAGGCTGGAAGCTCAAGGTCCGCGACATTCTGGAATACGGCGGCGCGAAGTTCCTCTGCCCGATGGCCGGCACCATTTCCATGATGCCCGGCACGGCTGCCAACCCCGCCTATCGCCGCGTCGACGTCGACACCGAGACCGGCAAGGTTTCCGGCCTTTTCTAAGAGAGAACCGAGCTACATACGCAAACCCAACCGGGAGGCGGCGGATATCCGCCGCCTCTCTTTACGAATAAGGAGAAACATCCATGGATATGACGACAAAATCCTGCCGTGAATTTGTTACGGTTCTGGCTTCCAACGAACCGGCGCCCGGCGGCGGCGGTGCGTCCGCGCTGGTGGCTGCGCTTGGAACGGCGCTCGGCAATATGGTGGGATCGCTCACCGTCGGCAAGAAGAAATATGCCGATGTCGAAGAAGAGATCAAAGCGCTCATGAAGGAGTGCGACGACCTTCAGACCCAGCTTCTCGATCAGGTCCCCGCCGATGCGGAGGGCTTTGTGCCCTTGGCGAAGGCCTATGGCATTCCCAAGGACGACCCCACGAGAGCCGAGACCCTGGAGAAGGCCACCATCATCGCCTGCCAGGTCCCGATGCACATCATGGAGCTGTGCTGCAAGTCTTTAGACGCAATCAAGATCTTTGCCGACAAGGGCTCTCGTCTCGCGGTTTCCGACGCGGGCTGCGGCGCTGTGATCGTGAAGTCTGCCTTGCAGGCGGCGTCCTTAAACGTCTTCATCAACACCAAGACGCTCCAGAACCGCGCTGTTGCGGAGGAAATGAACGCAAAGTGCCTCGGTATGCTCGAGACCTACGGCAAGCTGGCCGATGAAATTTTTGAGACCGTGAAGGCCGGATTCTTTAAATAAGGAAGGAAGAACGAAACAATGGCAAAATTACTGCTTGGTAAAGAAGTCACCGCTGCGATGAACGAAAAGCTTCAGGCGCGCGTCGCGGCGCTGAAGGAAAAGGGCGTTTCCCCGAAGCTGGCCATCGTCCGCTGCGGCGAGAACCCCTCCGACCTGTCCTATGAAAAGGGCGCAACGGCTCGTGCCGAGCTCATCGGCGTCGAGGTCCAGAAGTTCGTTCTGACCGAGGACGTTTCGAAGGAAGACCTGATTGCGCAGATTGAGGCGATCAACGCCGATAGCTCCATCCACGGCTGTTTGATGTTCCGTCCGCTTCCCAAGCACCTCAAGGCCGACCAGGACGAGATCTGCAACCATCTGGCCGCTGCGAAGGACGTCGACTGCATGACCGATCTTTCGAACGCGGGCGTCTTCACCGGCAAGAAGCTCGGCTTTGCCCCCTGCACGCCGCAGGCCTGCATGGAAATTCTTGACTACTACGGTATCGACTGCAAGGGCAAGAATGCCGTCGTCATCGGCCGCTCGCTCGTCGTCGGCAAGCCCGCCGCGATGATGCTCATGGCCAAAAACGCGACCGTCACCGTCTGCCACACCAAGACCGTGGACGTGGCCGGTATCGCGCGCAAGGCGGACATTCTCGTCTCCGCAGCGGGCGTTCTCAATAGCCTCACGAAGGACTATGTCTCGGAAAACCAGATCGTCATCGACGTGTCTATCAACTGGGACCCCGAGAAGGTCAATGCCAAGGGCGGCAAGGGCGCGATCGCGGGCGACGCAGTCTTCTCCGAGGTCGAGCCGATCGTCGGCGCGATCACCCCGGTTCCCGGCGGCGTGGGCTCCGTCACAACGTCCGTTCTGATCGGCCATGTCGTGGAAGCCGCGGAACGTACGCTGTAAGATCAAGATAGCGTTTCTGCCGCCGGACGTCTTTTCCGGCGGCAGTATTTCTCAAAGAGAGGGAATGATTGCATGAAAGAAAAGTTTAAGCTGCCGGAGCAGGCGATCCGCCTCTGGTTCTGGCTGTTTGCCGTGCTGTGCCTGATCGCGGCGATTGCCATGCCGGACCGCGGGCAGATGGTCGAAGGGATGCTGCGGCTCTGCACGCTGCCGTATCAGTCGGCCAACAGCTATTTTGACGCGTCGGGCGGCGGCTTTGCCGGGACGTTCCTGAACGCGGCAGTTGTCTGCGCCGTCTGTGCAGCCATTTACTCGCTTCCCGGCAGCAAGCCGGACGGCGTTTCGGTGCTGGCGTATTTCCTGACGGCGGGCTTCTGCTTCTGGGGCATTACGGTGCTCAATATCTGGTTCTGCTTCGCGGGCGTGCTGCTGGCATGTCTTGTGCGGAAGGTGAACCCCTGCACGCAGGGAAATGTCTTCCTGTTTTCCACCGGCATTGCGCCCCTGATGACCGACCTTCTCGTCCGCTATCCGGGCGCGGAGGCGCATGGCGTGACGTTTTTCGGCGCGGTTCTGACGCTGGCGGTCTGCTTTGTCATTGGCCTCGTTCTGCCGGCAGGGCTGACGCACAGCCCGAAGGTACACAAGGGGTATGACCTCTACTCCGCTGCGGTTCCGATGGGACTTCTGGCCTTTTTCCTGCGCGCGGTGCTCTATCGGGTGCTGGGCGGAACGCTTCCGGACGGCGCAGGTGTCGGCGCGGGCGACGGGAACTGGACGGTCGCGAACCTGTTCTGCTTTGCGGCCTTCGCGCTGGCGCTGGTGCTGGGACTGCTGCTCGGCGGCAGCTTCAAGCAGTACGGCGCGCTTTTAAAGGATACGGGCGTCGGCGCGGATTACGGCGCGAAATACGGCGCGGGCACGGCGATTCTGAACTTTGCCGTCTACGGCCTTTTCATTGTGCTGTACTATAATCTGATCGGCGCGAAATGGAACGCGGCGACGCTTGGGTGCGTGCTGTGCATGGTCTGCTGCTGCTTCAAGGGAAGCCATCCGGCAAACGTCTGGCCAATCATGGTCGGCTATGTCGCGGCGTCGTTTTTGACGAAGGCGCTCTGCGCGGCGCTCGGGACGGACTTTACAACCGCTATCAATGCGCAGGCCATCGTCATCGGTCTGTGCTTTGCAAACGGCCTGAGCCCGGTTGCGGGAAATTACGGCTGGCTTGCCGGGATTGTCTTTGCCATGCTCCACTACGGCCTTGTCACAAGCGTACCGTTCACCCACGGCGGGTTCCTGCTGTATAACGGCGGCTTTACGGCGGGCCTGATCTGCACGCTGTTCATTCCTGTGATGGAAGTCTTCTTTCGCACGAAGCAGGAAAAAAGCGAGCTGAACGCCCAGAAGTAACCGGGAGAAAGCAGGCATTACAAAAGGAGGCGCTTTGATGTATTATTGCGACAACTGCCATCTCGTCTGCGAAGGGCCCGTGTGCCCCTATTGCGGCAAAGCGCACCTGCGCGCGCCGGAGGATGGCGACTACTGCTATCTTGCGACGATGGTCTCCCCGTGGGGCGAGGCGATGCAGGAGCTTTTGACGGACGCGCAGATCCCGTGCCTCACCCGGCAGGCCAGAAGCGTTCTGTATTCTGTGGCGTTTGGCCAGACGCACGCGGAGCTGGAGCTTTTTGTCCCGTTTGCGCATCTGGAGCAGGCGGCAAGTCTGCAAAAGAGTCTTCTGACAAGCGAGCTGACCGAGCAGGACACCCCGGAAAACCCCCAATAACAGCCATCGCGCCGCAGCCCGGACATGGACTGCGGCGCGATTTTCAGTTAGGAGGATAAAAATTGCTTTGGAAAAAGGTTTGCGGCTCAGTCGGCGAAGAGAGGCGTCGAGAGATAGCGGTCGCCGGTGTCGGGCAGCAGAACGACGATGGTTTTGCCCTCGTTCTCCGGACGCTTGGCAAGCTCAATGGCGGCCCAGATGGCAGCGCCGGAGGAAATGCCGACGAGAACGCCCTCGCGGCGGCCAAACTCCTTGCCGGTTTTGAATGCGTCGTCGTTGTCGACGGCGATGATCTCGTCATAGACCTTCGTATCGAGCACCTCGGGGACAAAGCCCGCGCCGATGCCCTGAATCTTATGGGGACCTGCCACGCCTGTGGACAGAACCGCCGAGGTCTTGGGCTCCACGGCCACGACCTTCACGTTCGGGTTCTTTGATTTCAGGAACTTGCCCGTACCGGTGATGGTGCCGCCAGTGCCGACGCCTGCGACGAAAATATCGACCTTGCCGTCAGCGTCTTCCCAGATCTCGGGGCCGGTCGTCTCAAAATGCGCCTTGGGGTTCGCGGGGTTCACGAACTGGCCGGGGACAAAGCTGTTCGGAATTTCCTTTGCCAGCTCGGCTGCCTTCGCGATCGCGCCCTTCATGCCCTTCGCGCCCTCGGTAAGCACCAGCTCCGCACCGTAGGCCTTCATCAGCTGGCGGCGCTCGACGGACATGGTCTCCGGCATGACGATAATAATGCGGTATCCGCGCGCGGCAGCGACGGAGGCAAGACCGATGCCCGTGTTGCCGGAGGTCGGCTCAATGATGACCGAGCCCTTTTTCAGAAGGCCCTTCTGCTCTGCGTCGTCGATCATCGCCTTGGCGATGCGGTCTTTGACCGAGCCCGCGGGGTTGAGGTATTCGAGCTTGGCGAGAATGGCGGCCTTGAGGCCATAGGCCTCTTCCAGATGTGTGAGCTCCAGCAGAGGGGTGTTGCCAATGAGCTGATCGGCGGAAGTATAGATGTTCGACATATCAAAAATCTCCTTTAAGACAAGTATTCAGACTTCAGGTTGTTTTCTATCAAGATCCGTATCTCTGTCCGCCGCAACATCGCACGGTCCGGACGGCGCAAAGGAAAAACTTCGTCATGGAGCGTCTCGGCTTTCTACTATTTACACTACCTACTTGGTAGGTTGGTATAGTTATAGCACGGCGCGCGCCATCTGTCAAGCAAATTCTGAAATTTTTTCCTGCCTTCTATTTGGGGGCCTGGCCGCCGGGCGCGAAAAAGTACCCGCCTTGCGAGAAATATCGCAGAGCGGGCGCTTGCATTTTTGCACAATGTATCAAAAAAGTTCGTAGGGGCGGACGCCTCTGTCCGCCCGCAGAAAATCCGGTTTTTTCGAAAATCTACGGAGAATTCGTAACTTCCAAAGGACGGAAAGCCGCGTCCGCCCCTACGGTTCTTTTGAAATTTTCCGGGAGGTTCGTAGGGGTCGATGCCTACATCGACCCGGCAGAATGCACCTGTTTTTTCGAAAAGCTCCGGCGAATTCGTTGGTGCCCAGTGGGGCGATGTGGGCATCGCCCCCTACGCATGTTTGAGGGATTTTCGTGTATCCGTAGGAGTGTAGGTAAGCCTGAAAAATCAGTCGGCAGGTTCCGGGGTTAAGCGTTCTGCAAGTGTCCGCATGCTCTTTGCGAACGCGTCCGGATCGAGTCCTGCGTACTGCACGACGGCGCAGCGTTCTGCATCTACGGGGGGTTCGCGCAGGTAAAATTCCGACAGAAGCGGCGCGGACAGTCCCGCCTCCCGGAGCGTTTCCGCGAGCAAATTTCCGCGCTCCTTCGTGTGGAAGGCCAGCAGGAAATGAAGCCCCGCGACGGCCTGCTTTGCCTCGCAGAGTTCGGCCAGCTCCGGCTGCGAGAGAATGTCCAGCAGCGCCTGAAGCCGCGCCTTATAGTGCTTTCTCATCCGCGAGACATGCCGCTCAAAGTAGCCGCCGTCTAAAAATCTTGTCAGCGTCAGCTGCTCGAAAGACGGCACGGCGCAGCTGTAAAAGCCCATCGTCTCCTGCCAGATGGGAAGCAGCGCCTGCGGCAGAATCATGTAGCTGATACGAAGCGCAGGCGCGATGGTTTTGGAAAACGTGTTGAGATAGATGACCCGGCCTCTTGTGTCAAGGCTCTGGAGCGTTGGTACCGGCCGCCCTGAGAAGCGGAACTCCGAGTCATAGTCGTCTTCGATCAAAAACCGCCCCTCTGCGCGCTCCATCCACGCAAGAAGCTCCTGCCGACGCGTGATCGGCATGACCGTTCCCGTTGGGTACTGATGCGACGGCGAAAGGTGCACGATCTGCGCGCCGCTTTCCTCTAATTCTTCCACGCGCACGCCGCTTTCGTCCATCGACACCGGCACGACCTCCGCGCCGCTTTTTTTGTAGACCTGCGCAAGCGTCCGGTGGCATGGGTCCTCGATCGCAAAGCGGCGGCTTCTGCCCAAAAACTGCACCAGAAGCGCGTAAAAATACTCCGTGCCTGCGCCGATGACGATCTGCTCCGGCTGCACGACAAGCCCCCGCTGCCGCGCAAGCTCGCCCGCAATCGCCTGCCGCAGGGGAGAAAGCCCGCCGTTTGGGACCGGCTGGAGGAGATACTGACCCTCATCCAGAATGACGCTTCGCATCAGCTTTGCCCACACGGAAAACGGAAACAGCTCTGCTGCGGCACTCTGCGCGATCTCCGGCTCCTGCGCCTTTTCCGGCAGGCGCGCGGGACGGACAGGCGGCTGCGCCAGAAGCGGCATATGTGCCACAAAATAGCCCGAGCGCTCGCGCGACGTGAGATACCCCTCGTCCAACAGCTGCGCGTAGGCCGTCTCGACGGTGATCTTGCTGAGGCTCAGGTGCTCGGCCAGCGCCCGCTTCGAGGGAAGCTTCTCCCCGCCGGGGAGCAGGCCGGATAAAATGTCTGCGCGAATGGCTTCATAGAGCTGGGCATAGAGCGGGGTCTTGCTCCGCGGGGAAAGCTCATAGGTTCGAATCATGGCGGCCTCCGATCTGGCCCTATAAACCAGAATTATTTTGGCGATTTTTAAAATGCCAGTCTATGCTATAATAGCTGAACGCAAAGAAAAAGTCAACGGAGGAGTTCCTAACATGAAAGAGAGAAAGTTTTCAACCTATCAGATCGTATTTGTTGCGGTCATGGCGGCGCTCGTCTGCGTCGTGACGTTCTTCCGCTTCCCGCTTCTGGGCTCGAAGGTGCACTTCGCAAACGCCATGTGCCTGCTCTCCGGCATGCTCTTTGGCCCGATGCTGGGCGGTCTTGCGGCAGGTCTCGGCTCGATGCTCTATGACGCGCTGTTTGGCGGGTACGATTTTATCAACTGCCTCGTTACGTTTGTGTCCAAATTCCTGATGGCTGCGATCTGCGCCTGGATCGCCTTCGGCGGCAAGGAAGAGGGCAAGGGCAAGCATGCGCGGCTTGTGGTCGGCAGTGTCGTCGGCGCGCTCAGCTATGTTGCGCTCTACATGCTCAAGACGTATATCTTCCAGCGCTTTGTCCATGGCTACCCCCTCGACGCGGTCGTCGTCACGATGGGCGGCAAGCTTCCCGCGTCCTTAATCAATGCTGTCTTCGCCATGATTGTCGCGCCGATCCTCTATGCGGCTATCGCCCCGGCGCTCAGACGCAAGGGCATGCTCGAAAAGCTGCGCAAGTAATCAATCGATATAGAAAAGCGGTAGACCCACCCGGGTCTGCCGCTTGTGCGTTATTCGGCTTGGTCACATCGGATCGCGAGCCTTGACTGCCCGCCGACGGTGCAGGTGAAAAGCGTCAGGTCCCAGTCTCCGCTTGTCATATCGGAAACGGCGTAGGGAGAAAGCGTCTCGAGGGACGAGACCTCATAGGAAAACACGTTGCCGTCCATGTCCGTGAACGTGACCGTGTCGCCCGGCTGGAGCTGGGAAAGGGATGCAAAATGGCTGCGGTAATTGTGCCCGGCGATGACCAGATTGTCAAGATACGCGGAGCCGGAATACCGGCAGGGGACGATTTGCAGCGCGTCATAGCTCCATTCGCTGATGATGGGAAAGGAAAGGCCCAGCGCGGGAATGTCCAGAACGCCGATATAGTTCCGCCCATCAATGGTTTCTTCCGGCATGGCCATCTCCGGGTTCAGCACATAATCCGGAACGAACGCTTCTTCTAAAGCTTCGCCGGAGCTAAGCGCCGGAAGCTCCGATTGCCGGGAAGAAAGTGTGGGAGTCAGACGCTCCAGAACAACGTCCACAGACATGCTCGCCCTCGCGTCGAGCCAGAGATTGTAGGCCGTAAGACCGAGCGCCGCGAGAAGCAGCAGCAGGCCCAGTGCAGTGCAAAGCTTTCCTCGCTTACTCATGGCCGTTTTTCCTCTTCGAAAGCGCGCCGAAAATCAGAAACAGCAGCCCCGCCGCCGCGAGCACCGGAACCGGCCACCACAGTAAACCTGTCTGCGGCAGCTTCTGCCGGTCGAGCGTATTCGTCAGGATGAAGGTACTCCCCGACTGCTGCACGTTCGCCGTATAGCCCGGAACGGGGCGTTCTGTTACCGTCCAGACGATTTCCGAACCGTCCGGATTGTACCGGGGAAGATCGCTCCACGTGCGCTGCCAGCCATCCGCGCGGGTGAGCGTCTTCGTGTCATAGACCGCGCCGTCTTTTAAAAGCGTGACGGAGACCGAATCCGGGCGCTTTTGCTCGTAGCCTGCGTCGTTCCAGCGCTTGAGCACGGTGCGCGTTACGGTGTCGCCATCCGGATTTTCCGGGCGATAGGTGTTGGTCACGAGGAAGGTCACGCCGTCGCGCGTGATGCGGACGGTATAATTTTTGGGGACGCGCTCCGTGACGCGCCACGCGATCTTCGAGCCGTCGGCGTTATATTCGGGAAGATCGCGCCACGTATGGCGCCAGTTGTTCTTTTCGTTCAGCGTCACGGTATCATAGAGCTTGCCGTCTTTCAGGAGCTCGATGACGACCTCGCTTGGCCGCAGCTCCTGCACATCGTCCTGCCAGAGCTTGATGACCCGTCGGTCGACGGTATCCTCGGAAGGGGAGGGGGGATTTTCCGTTCTCGTGTGCTTGGGGCTGGCCGTCACGTCGTAGACCCACGCGTCGTTCTCTAAATTTGGAAGCGAGACAAGGAACGGCTCGGTCGTGTACGTGTATCCGCCCGCTGTGTGCTTTTTTCCGACGGCCAGATACAGACCCGGCGAGAGACGATCCACCGTATTCGGGAAGGTCAGCGTGCCCTGCGCGTCCGTTTTTCCGGAATCAAGCGGCGCAAGTTCATCTCTGGCTGCGTAGGCGGCGAGCGTCTCGGCCAGCGCCGTCCATTCGGCGGTGGTGAGGTTCTCAAGCGTCACGGGGTAGGCGGCAAAATTGCCTGCGAGGGTAAAATTCGCGTACACGTCGACGCTGGCGACATAGTAGAGCTCAAACGGGACGGACGCAACGGGCTTTCCGTCGTGGCGGTACTCGATCATGAGGCGCACGTCGCGGCTCGTATCAATCGCGCCCGCAGCAGCTGCCCGAACGGGAAACAGCGCAAGCAGGCAAAGAATGCAAAGAGCCGAAGCGCAGACGCGTCTTGTCCAGTTTCGCATGGTGGTTCCTCCATCATTGAAAGTGGTTTCAAAAAAATCGTAGGGGTCGATCGTTTTAAGCGTTATGCTTACGTTTTTTGGGCGCGGCGGCGAGCAGCAGCAACAGCGCCAGCAGCAGCGGGATCGCGGCGATGGGGGCGACGAGCAGGGGATCGATGCGGATGGCGTCGGCAGTCAGGCGCACGGCCTCGGACTGGTTATCGACGCGATGACCGCGCACGAGCATGCGGTGGGAATTGACGCCGTAGGGCGTGCAGGTGACGAGCGTACACAGGTCCTTTCCCTCCTCCGCAGCCAAGGCCTGAAGCTCGCTGGGCAGGACAATGAGAATGCGGTCGACCTCGTAGGTGAGCACCTCGTCGAGCGTGCGGATGACGAACAAATCGCCCTCGGCGAGCTGGTCTAAATTCGTAAAGAGCTTGGCGCTGGGAAGACCCCGGTGGCCGGAGAGGACGCAGTGGGTGCTCTCGCCGCCGACGGGAAGCGAGCTCCACTCCAGGTGTCCCACGGCGACCTGAAGCACGTCGTCGCTCGTGCCGTGGTAGATGGGAAGCGAGACCTTGATCGTCGGGATCTCGATATAGCCCATCACGCCGGAGCCGTCGATGTCGAGCTGGCTGTTATAGTCCTCGCGCTCTTCATCGGTCAGAGCGAAGAGGGTTCCGCGCAGAAACAGATCGCGGTTATACTGCCCCGCGCGCTGCAGCAGTTCGTCGTATTTGCCCTCGTCCATGCTTTTCACGGCCTGGTCATATGACGCGACGGCCTGTGAGGCATGCAGCGAGTTCCAGTAGTCGCTTACGGTGGGGTAGAGCAGCAGGGACAGTCCCGCAACCAGCGCAAGAATCAGAAATATATTGATCAGCTTGTTTTTCATTGCGGGATTCTCCTCGCTGCCGGAAAGGGACGAAAGAAATAATCCTCCGTCCCTTTCCGGTAGATATCAAGTTACTTAGTTGTCGGCCTTGCCCATGCGCTTTTTGGTCACGAGCAGAACGCCCGCGCCAACGACGAGCAGCGCGCCGATGACATAGAACAGCGTTGTGCCGATGCCGCCGGTCTCCGGAAGCGTCGCGCCGGAGTTGTTGGCAATGTCGAAGTTCATGCCGGTAAGTTTAATCGTGCTGTCATTCAAGGTGATCCACGCAGGATCAGTCAGTAGATCCATTGTGGCCGAGGTGTGGAAGGTGAATTTGACAGGTTCAGCAAGCAGGTTATAGCCGTTGGGGGCCTTCGTTTCATAGAGGTAATAGTCATGCTCGCCAAAACCGGCGATGGTTGTATCGCCCAACTCGATAACATAGGTGATGTGCTCTCCAGCGGTAATCTGATCGGCAGTGGCAATATCATACGGAGCAGTTGACGACTGACCCGCGGGGGCGAAAAGCGCGATCAGACCCGTTGTGACGGCTGGGACACCGTTTTCGTCGCACTGCATTTCGCTGACCTTGAGATTCGGGTTGCGGGAGAGGACGAACTTTGCACCGTTCAAGATTTTTGTGTTGTCTTTGCCGTCGACCTTGCGGATGATGGCCGGCAACGACCAGGCGTTGACCGTGCTTTCGGGGGTTTTGCCGGTGCCTTCGCCGTTGGGATTGTTGCTGTATTCAAGCTGCACTGTGTTTGTGTTGTGTTTTTGCCCAACCTGGTAGAAGTCGGCCTTCTCGTTCAGAACAGCTGCGTAGTTGATATACAGCTTATCGCCCGGTTGGATTTTGCCGTCCGCAATGGCCTGGCTGATGTTGATGGTGATGTCAAAATGGGAAGTCTCACCAGTATCGCCGTGGGGGTTAAGCACAATCGTGTAATAGTCGCCCGCGAGCGTATCTGTCGGATCGTTGTCGATTACGATGGATACGGAAGTTTTGTCAGCAGTAACCTTGGAGGTGAAGCCCACAGTCATGGTATCATGGACGATGTAGGTGTAACCGTTCGGATAGCGGGAAACATCCGGAACCGAAGTGATGATGCGGAACTTGACAGTGTCGCCAAGCTGGAAGGCAACGTTGCCGGTAGTGCTCCATTCACCGGTGTTGTTGTTCTGAATCTGTTTTTCCAGCGTAGGCTTTTCGCCCTTGGGCGTGGCAGTCACATTGGCCACAACCTTCATCAGATAGGCGGTATAGAAGTCATTTGCACCGGTCAGAGTGTTATCCTTGTCCTTGACGAGGTAGTAGCCTGCCGACAGACCGGAGATCACATAGTTGCCGGAACCGTCCTTCGTGCTGCAATCGGTGTGGACATCCGAGAGGAAGGGGGCAATTTTTTTGGCAAAGGCCTGTGCGTCCGCGACGGTGAGCAGCTTTTCTGCTGTCGCAGCGGCAGATTCGGGGAAAGCCTCTGCAAAGCCCTCTGCGTTGGTGTTAACGCCGGTGCCCCAGACGATGTTGGAGAGAATTTTGGAGGTGTTTCCGCCTTCTCCGGTTGCCGGAGCGTGAAGGTCGCCCTTGAAAATCTGATAGGCCTCAAAGGTGTGGTCGGCGACGGTTCCGCTGCCATCGACAGTGATGGTGTAGGTGTCCGCGGCCAGCGCTGTGACGCTCAGGGAGAACACGATCGTCAAAACCAACAAAAGTGAAAGTAGCTTGTTTGTCTTATTCATATACTTTTCCTTTCTTAACGCGTTTTTAACATTCTTAACATCCATATAACTTTTTCACAAAAAAAGAATACCATATTCCGACACGTTTTTCAAGAGAAAGTTGTAAAATAATTAAGGGAAAAAAGTTCGGGG
>CALCJW010000179.1:0-24715 GCA_937967235.1 uncultured Clostridia bacterium | reverse complement strand
GTCCCGAAGTGGCTGAATGACGGCCTGCACCGGCTGTTCGTGGGAACGATGGTGCTTGTCGTGTACTTATTTTATCAGTACATCGCGATTCTGGTCGAAGAGGAGAGCGGAAAGCGCGGAGGTTCGATTTGGCAGCGCGGGTATATTTGGCGGTTGCGGAGGCGGGCGTTCTGGTGCTGCCGGTTCACTACGCTGTGACGCCGCTGGGGAACTATTCTGACGGAATTCACGCGGACGTGTGCTATGTGAGCGTGGGCGTGTACCTTCTTTTATGCGCGGCTCAGCTTGCCATGGAGGGAGGAAGAAGCATGAAGCTGCTGCGTGTTTTGCTGGTAGACGATGAGATCATGATCCGCGAGGGCTTCAAGCGGCTTTTTGACTGGCAGGCGCACGGGTGCGAGGTCGTCAGCGAGGCCGCCGACGGTGTACAGGCGCTCAGTCAGATGGAAGAGCTGAAGCCGGATATCGTCGTGATGGACATCAACATTCCTCTCATGAACGGGCTCAAGGTGATCAGCCTCTGGCGGATGCGCAATGAAACGAGCGCCTTTGTGATCGTCTCCGGCTACGACGATTTTTCTTATTGCCGGGAGGCGCTGAAGCTCCAGATCACGGACTATCTTTTAAAGCCCGTCGACTATGAGGAGTTTGGCGCGTGCATCGACCATCTGCGCATTGCGCTTTTTGAAAAGGGCGCGGCGCGCGCAGATACAATCGGCGAGGGGGAAAAGACCATCTGGAGCCTCACGCGGTATTTGCAGGAGCATTTGAGCGAGGAGATCAGCCTCAATCTGCTGGCTGACGTGTTCCATCTGAACCCGCAGTATATTGGCCAGCTCTTTAAAAATGAGATTGGCGTGAACTTTCTGAGCTATCTCACGAACATCCGTATGGAGCGGGCGAAGAAGCTGCTCGTCTCCACCGACCTTCCGGTCAGCGAGGTGGCGCAGAGGTCGGGGTACGCGGACTACCGCGTGTTTACAAAGGCCTTTAAAAAGGCTGAGGGCGTGACCCCGAGCCAGTACCGGCAGGATTTCTAGCCTCGCTTTCTGACACATTTGCCTGCAAAACCTGTCTATCGTATCGGTGTACTTTTCGGTAGAATATGCGCCATATGATAGATCAGAAGGAACAGGCTTGAGAAGAATGCTGCGAAGACCCTGGAAGGGCCGGCTGCTTTGCGGAGTGCGCATGGGACTCGCCGCGCGGTTTACGGTTCCGGTTATGGCGGTACGGCTCGTGTTTGTAGGGCTGTGCCTGGCGCATGGGCTTGGGATTTTTGCGTATGTGATGGCGGCGCTTCTGATTCCGGAGGAGATCCGGTGCTGGAGCGCGGAGGAAGGATTCTACGAAGAATACTGCTGACGCTTTTTTGACAGAGGGAAAAAAGGGGAGAGAAATGCAATATCAGAAGGAAGTTCTATTGAAGGACGGAACGCCGTGTGTTCTGCGCGGTGCGACGGAAAAGGACGCGGCGGAGGTGCTGCGGTGCTTTAGCCTCACGCATGCGGAGACGGATTTTCTGCTGACGTATCCGGAGGAAAACTCGTTTACCGAGGCGGATGAGGCGAAATTTTTGAAGGCGCGCAGTGAGAGCGAAAACGAGATCGAGATCTGCGCGTTCGTGGACGGGAAGCTCACAGGCACGGCGGGCATTGAAGCCATCGGCGGCAAGGAAAAAATCCGGCACCGCGCCGAGCTTGGCATTGCGATTGAAAAGGCGTACTGGGGCAGGGGCATCGGAAAGGCCCTGATGCTTGCCTGCATCGAATGCGCAAAGAACGCGGGCTACTTGCAGCTGGAGCTGGATGTCGTTGCGGACAATGCGTCTGCCGTGCGGCTGTATGAATCGGTCGGCTTTCGGGAGTTCGGCCGCAACCCCAGAGGCTTCCGCGCAAAACATGGCTGGCAGGAGCTCATCCTCATGCGGCTGGAACTGGACAAATAAAACGAGCGCCCCACCGAAAGGCAGGGCGCTTTTACGCAAAACCTCGTAGAGTTTCGCCATCCGCAGATAGCGAAATAAAATCAAAATGATGTTATCCGGCGTCTTTGCCGACCGGAAACATACCTATCACCTCGCAAGTGTGGAATTTTGCGCCAAAGGCGCAAAATTATGCGCGCAGTCGAGGTGCAATCCTTTTGCCCGAAAAGCGTTAGCTTTTCGGGCAGTGTCTTATGAGCCGATGGAACGGCGGCTGTAGAGTCTGGCGAGGCCGCCTTCGGAGGTTTCGCGGAAAGCTCTGCTCATGTTGACGCCGGTTTCATACATCGTGCGCACGACCATGTCAAACGAGATCGTTCTCGTGCCGACCAACATGTGGGCAAGGTTCGACGCGTCGATGGCGCGCTTGGCGGCGACGGCGTTTCGTTCAATGCAGGGAATCTGGACAAGGCCGCAGATGGGGTCGCATGTGAGGCCGAGGTGGTGCTCCATGGCGATCTCGGCGGCGTATTCCTGCTCGTCGATCGTAAGGCCCGTGAGCTCTCCCATGGCGGCGGCCGCCATCGAACATGCCGCGCCGATCTCCGCCTGACAGCCGCACTCGGCGCCGGAGATGGAGGCGTTGTGCTTGATTAAATTCCCGAAAATACCGGCCACGCCGAGGGCGCG
The DNA here is from genome assembly GCA_937967235.1 of uncultured Clostridia bacterium. Taxonomy (GTDB): domain Bacteria; phylum Bacillota; class Clostridia; order Oscillospirales; family Oscillospiraceae; genus CAG-170. Next base: position 22,101 of record CALCJW010000179.1, on the reverse strand, counting down.
CGCGATTTTGTCGTCCGAGAGGCTATATTTATTCTGCATGTAAAGAAGCACGGCCGGAAGCACGCCGCAGCTGCCGCAGGTGGGCGCGGTGACGACGGTGCCGTTCGCGGCGTTTTGCTCGGCGGCGGCAAAGGCGTAGGCACAGACAAGCTGGAGTTCGCGCACCTGCGGAATGTCGAGAAGGTGCGTCCGCTCATAAAGAAGCTTTGCCTTGCGCGAGACGTTCAGACCGCCGGGGAGAATGCCGGTGGCTGCAAGACCGTCCTGAATTTCCTTGCGCATGGTGTTCCAGATCGTCTTGAGAAAGTCCCAGATCTCGGGGCCTTCGTTGAGCTCGACGTATTCCGGCAGCGTGATATAGCGCCAGCGGCAGAACTGCGTGATCTCGGCAAACGAGCCTTCAGGGTACACGTCGGCGTTTTCATCTGCGGGCTCGCCTTCAATGACAATGTCGCCGCCGCCAACCGACATGACGCGCATGCGCTGGATTTCTGTTTCGCCCTGATAGGCGATAAAGTCCATCGTGTTGGGGTGGGGGAGATCGGCCGGGTCCTCGGAGTTAAAGACGATCTCCGTGCGATTTTCACCCAGCGTTTCTTTGAGCACGCGGTCGGTACCGTGGCCGACGCCGGTCTTGCTCAAAGAGCCATAGAGAATGACGGTGAAGCGATCAGCCTCCGGCGCACGCTCCAGAAATTTCAGGGCGGCGCGCTCGGGGCCGATGGTGTGAGAGCTCGACGGGCCCTTGCCGATTTTATATAAGTCTCGAAGTGATTTCATGGCAGATACCAGATTTCCTTTCGTATGTAATTTGCGGGAAAACGTTTTGGATAGAGTATAGCAAAGAATGGGAGAAAAAACAATGGCGCTTTTGCCGGTTTTTATCCGAAATCCGGCGCTTTTTTTTCGCGTCTTGCGGCCTTGCGGCTGATGGCCTCGAGCGACAGCTCCCCGGCGAGTTTGAAAAGCGCGTCGGAGAGCACCGATTCCAGCGGAAGCTCCGCCTGCGCGGCAATGCGGCGGTAGAACATCTCGACCGTGGGGTCGAGCGCGACGGTAAAGCAGGGCATGACAAACTCCTCCTTCCAAGGGTATTTCATTTTATGTGGCGCCCATAGCTGGCGTGAACGCGGAAAAAGCGGCAATTTGCCGCAAAACAGGGCGAAAACGCTTGACAGACGTGATATAATATTTTAGTTAAATAGCGACTATTTCCGAAAGGATGTTATTGGTTATGGCGAAAGAGAAGAAAGTGCAGCAGATCACCGACATGGAGGTCGATTTTGCGCAGTGGTACACCGACATCTGCCGCAAGGCCGAGCTCGTGGAGTACGCGTCGGTCAAGGGCTTTACGATCCTGCGCCCGTATGGCTACGCGATCTGGGAAAACATCCAGTCGATCATGGATGCGGAGTTCAAGAAGACCGGCCATGAGAATGTGGCCATGCCGGTTCTGATCCCGGAAAGCCTGCTCAAAAAAGAGGGCGAGCTGGTCAACGGCTTTGCCCCCGAGGTCGCGTGGGTCACGATGGGCGGCAGCGAAAAGTTAGAGGAGCGGCTGGCGTTCCGGCCCACGTCCGAGACGATGTTCTGCGACCACTGGTCGCGCGTTTTGCAGACCTACCGCGAGCTTCCGATGCTCTATAACCAGTGGTGCTCCGTCATCCGCTGGGAAAAGACGACACGGCCGTTCCTGCGCTCGCGCGAGTTTTGGTGGCAGGAGGGCCATACGATCCATGAGACCGCCGAGGAGGCCATCCATGAGACCGAGCAGCAGCTCAAGTGCTACGCCGACTTCTTTGAAAATGTGCTGGCCATTCCGGTCGTTCCCGGCCAGAAGACCGAGAAGGAAAAGTTCGCCGGCGCGGAGGCGACGTATACCGTCGAGTGCCTGATGAAGGACCACAAGGCGCTGCAGGGCGCAACAAGCCATTATTTCGGCGATAAATTCTCAAGAGCCTACAACGTGACCTTTACCGGCCGCGACAACAAATTGCAGTATCCGTTCCAGACCTCGTGGGGCTCGACGACGCGCATGATCGGTGCGGTCATCATGGCGCACGGCGATAACAACGGCCTGGTGCTGCCGCCCAAGATCGCGCCGACGCAGGTGATCGTTCTGCCGGTCGCGATGCACAAAGAGGGCGTCCTGGATGCTGCCTCCAAGGTCAAGGAGCGCCTGATCGCCGCGGGACTTCGCGTGAAGATGGATGATTCGGATAACTCTATGGGCTGGAAGTGCGCGCAGTACGAGATGAAGGGCGTGCCGCTTCGCCTCGAGCTCGGCCCGAGAGACATTGAGGCCGGACAGTGCGTGCTCGTGCGCCGCAATGACGGCGAGAAGACGGTCGTGTCCCTGGAGAACCTCGAGGCGGCGGTCAAAGAGCAGCTCGAGCTCGTGCAGAAGGGCATGTTCGAGAAGGCCAAGCAGAACCTCGACAACCACGTCTTTGAGGCGCATTCTCTCGAGGAAGCCAAGAAGCTTCAGGCGGAGAACGGCGGCTTCATCAAGACGATGTGGTGCGGTGAGCTCGAGTGCGAGCTTAAGATGAAGGAAGAAGGCGGCATGTCGTCCCGCTGCATGCCGCTTCACCAGGAGCACCTCGATGACGTCTGCCCGATCTGCGGCAAGCCGGCCAAGAAGATGATCTATTGGGGCGTTGCCTACTAATTCCGTTAAATTGCGCAGAAAACGCCGGGGAAGGCTCTGAAAATTCAGCGAAAATCTATCAAAAATATCGGAAAACCCCCTTGACACCAAGGGGGTTTTATTATATTATATATGAGCGCGCGTGGGAAGCGGTTTCAACGCGACCGTGCGTGTCACTTGCGATGATGCAGGAGATTGCGCCTGAGGCGGTAACTTCTGCGGAGTATGTCCGGTCATCGGGCGGCTGGGAATCCTGCTACGGCGTATATCGCCGCAGTGGAGCAAGGCCGACAGCGTCGGTCTTTTTTCATGGTGCGGAATGATACGCACGGCTTAGCGTACAGCGATTCTCGACCGTACCCAGCGGCTTACAAAACAACTGAGTACGTGATTCAAGGAGGAAACACAACAATGGCAAACCAGGAAATGATCAGAATTCGCCTGAAGGCTTACGATCATCAGCTCATCGACGCGAGCTGCGAGAAAATCGTGGAAACCGCAAAGCGCAACGGCGCTTCCGTTTCCGGCCCCATCCCCCTGCCGACCAAGAAAGAGGTCGTCACCATTCTTCGCGCTGTTCATAAGTACAAGGATTCCCGTGAGCAGTTCGAGCGCAGAACCCACAAGAGACTGATCGATATTCTCAACCCCAACCAGAAGACCGTGGAAGCTCTGATGAGCCTCGACCTTCCCGCTGGCGTTGAGATTGAGATAAAGCTGTAATTACCGTATACATTATAATTACGGCAGCCCGCCACGGTTCGTCGAATAGAGGACGGACGGGTCATGTTGATAAACCAAGGCGTCCCAATGCGCAAGTTTGTCAACCAATAACCTTAAATTAGGAGGAAATCACATGAAAATGCAGAAAGCGATCATCGGCAAAAAAGTGGGCATGACCCAGATTTTCGATGAGAGCGGCAAGGTCGTTCCGGTAACTGTCATCGAGGCAGGCCCCTGCGTCGTCACGCAGAAGAAGACCACCGAAAAAGACGGCTACAATGCGGTTCAGCTGGGCTTTGAGGATGTCAAGGAATCCAAGCTGTCCAAGCCGGAAGCAGGTCACCTGAAGAAGGCAGGCACTGCCCTCAAGAAGCACCTGAAGGAATTCAAGATTGAAAAGGCTGCTGAGATGAACGTCGGCGACGAGGTCAAGGCAAGCGTTTTCGCAGTCGGCGACAAGATCGACGTCACCGGCATCAGCAAGGGCCACGGCTATGAAGGCCCGGTCAAGCGCTGCGGCGGCCATCGCACCCCGATGACCCACGGCGGCGGCCCGGTCCATCGTCAGGCCGGTTCCATGGGCCCGACCTCTTCTCCGAGCCGGATCTTCAAGGGTCACAACGGCGCCGGTCAGATGGGCGTGGAGCAGGTCACGGTTGAGAACCTCGACATCGTCAAGGTCGACGAAGAGCTCAACATGATCGTTGTCCGCGGCGCAATCCCCGGCCCGAAGGGCGGTATCGTGTATCTGAAGAACACGGTCAAGAACTTCAAGGCAAAGGGCGCTGCTGCAAACGCCAGCATCAACCCGCAGAAGGCTTCCGCGCGTACCAACCCGCAGAAGGCTTCGGCAAGAAACCGCTAAGAGAGGAGAGTAAATCATGCAGACGAAAGTTTTTGATATGGCTGGAAAGCAGGTCGGCGAGATCGAGCTCTCTGAGGCTATTTTCGGCATTGAGCCCAACGAGGCTGTTGTGCACGACGTAGTGAAGAACCACCTCGCCAACTGCCGTCAGGGCACGCAGAGCGCTCTGACCCGTGCAGAAGTCTCCGGCGGCGGCATCAAGCCGTGGCGCCAGAAGGGCACCGGCCGCGCTCGTCAGGGCTCCATCCGCGCTCCGCAGTGGTACCACGGCGGCATCGTGTTTGCCCCCAAGCCCCGCGACTACAGCTACACCCTCAACAAGAAGGTCAAGAGACTGGCTATGAAGTCCGTCCTCAGCGCCAAGGCACAGGAAGAGAACCTGGTCGTCATCGACTCCATCAAGATGGGCGAGATCAAGACCAAGAGCTTCAAGAGCTTCCTGAAGGCTGTCAACGCCGACTGCAAGGCTCTGGTTGTCACCGCTGAAAACGACGAGCTCGTCGTCAAGAGCGCTGCCAACATCCCCGGCGTTATGGTGACCTTCGCCAACCTCATCAACGTCTACGACATCCTGAACGCCAAGAAGCTGGTCGTCGACCAGGCTGCTCTTGCTAAGATCGAGGAGGTGTTCGCATAATGAAGACCGCATACGACATCATCATCAAGCCCGTTATCACCGAACAGTCCATGGAACAGACGGAAGCGAAGAAGTACGTCTTCCAGGTCGCCATCGATGCCAACAAGAGCGAAATCAAGAAGGCCATCGAGCAGATCTTCGGTGTCAAGGTCGAAAAGGTCAACACCATCCGCATGGAAGGCAAGGCCAAGCGCCAGGGCGTGACCTCTGGTCGCCGCGCCAACTGGAAAAAGGCTATGGTCAAGCTGACCGCCGATTCCAAGACCATCGAGTTCTTCGAAGGCATGGTCTAATTGAATTCTTAGAAGGAGTGTAAACGCAATATGGCGATTAAATCTTTTAAGCCGTATACCCCGTCGAGAAGAAACATGACCGTTTCCGCTTTCGACGGCGTAGATAAGAAGGCAAAGCCCGTACCCAGCCTGCTGCAGACCGTCAAGAAGAACGCCGGCCGCAACAGCTACGGCAGAATCACCGTTCGTCATCGCGGCGGCGGCAACAAGCGCAAGTACCGCATCATCGACTTCCGCCGTGACAAGATGGAAATGCCCGCAGTTGTGCAGCGCCTCGAGTACGACCCCAACCGCAGCGCATTCATCGCTCTGGTGAAGTACGAGGACGGCGAGCTCCGCTACATCCTCGCGCCCGTCGGCCTGAAGGCTGGCGACACCGTCGTCTCCTCCGCCTCCGCCGATATCAAGCCCGGCAACTGCCTGCCGATCGCCAACATCCCCGTTGGTACCATCATCCACAACATTGAGCTGTATCCGGGCCGCGGCGCGCAGCTCGTCCGCTCCGCCGGTGCTGCCGCGCAGCTGATGGCGAAGGACGCAGAGCTTGCGCAGGTTCGTCTGCCCTCCGGCGAAGTTCGTCTGGTCCGCATGAACTGCACCGCAGTCATCGGCCAGGTCGGTAACCTTGATCATGAGAACGTCCACATCGGCAAAGCCGGCCGTACCCGTCATATGGGTATCCGCCCGACCGTCCGCGGTTCTGTCATGAACCCGAACGATCACCCGCACGGCGGCGGCGAAGGCAAGAGCCCTGTCGGTCATCCCGGTCCTATGACCCCGTGGGGCAAGCCGGCGATGGGCCTGAAGACGCGCAAGGCCAAGAACCGCACGAACAAGTATATCTTTAAGCGCAGAAATGCGAAGTAAGGAGGATATGAAATGAGCAGAAGCATCAAGAAAGGCCCGTTTGTAGCACCCGAGCTGTTCAAGCGCGTGGAAGAGCTCAACAAGAACGGCGAAAAGAAGGTCCTCAAGACCTGGTCCCGCGCATCTACCATTTTCCCCTCCTTCGTCGGTCACACGATTGCTGTGCATGACGGCCGCCGTCATGTGCCGGTCTACATCACCGAGGACATGGTCGGCCACAAGCTGGGCGAATTCGTTCCCACCAGAACGTTCCGTGGTCACTCCGGCAGCAAGACCACCAATTCTTAATGAAGGAGGACGCCAGAACAATGGAAGCAAGAGCTTATCTGAAATATCTGCGGATCTCTCCGCGTAAGGTCGTCATTCTTTGCGATCTCATCCGCGGCAAGGATATCAAAACCGCGACCGCTTATCTGATGCAGACCCCGAAGGCGGCCTCCGAGCCCATGCTCAAGCTGCTCAAGAGCGCTGTTGCCAACGCAGAGAACAACAACGGCATGGACGTCGAGAAGCTGTATGTGTCTACCGCCATCGCCAACCCGGGCCCCACGCTCAAGCGCGGCATGCCCAGAGCGCAGGGCAGATACAACCGGATTCTCAAGAGAACCACTCACATCACACTCGGTGTGAGCGAGAAGGCTTAATCAGGAGGTTACTATGGGACAGAAAGTTAATCCCCATGGATTGCGCGTCGGCGTAATTAAGGACTGGGACTCTCGTTGGTATGCCCGTGAGGACAAAGTCGGTGATCTGATCGTCGAGGACTACAACATCCGTAAGTACCTCAAGAGCACCCTCTATGCCGCCGGTATCGCCAAGATCGAAATTGAAAGAGACAACGCAAAGGTCAAGATCAACATCCACTGCTCCCGTCCCGGTGTCATCATCGGCAAGGGCGGCACGGAGATCGAGGCTCTGCGCCAGAAGGTGGAAGCCAAGCTCGGCAAGACGGTCGCCCTCAACATCGTTGAGGTCCGCAGCCCCGACATGAACGCGCAGCTCGTCGCGGAGAACATTGCCGCGCAGCTCGAGAAGCGTATCTCCTTCCGCCGCGCAATGAAGCAGGCCATCCAGAGAGCGACCAGACTCGGCGCAAAGGGCATTAAGTGCTCCTGCGGCGGCCGTCTGGGCGGCGCTGAGATTGCCAGAAGCGAATCCTACCATGAAGGCACTATCCCCCTGCAGACCATCCGCGCCGACATCGACTACGGCTTTGCTGAGGCCAACACGACCTACGGCAAGATCGGCTGCAAGGTCTGGATCTACAAGGGCGAAGTTCTGAACACGACCCTCCGTGCAGAGAACCCCGAGCCCGCAAAGCGCGAGCGCCGTCAGCGCGACGACCGTCGTGGTGACCGCCGCAACGGTGACCGCCGCAATAACGGCGACCGCCGCCCTTATGGTGAGAGAAGATACAACAACGACCGTAGGGAAGGAGGCAACCGCTAATGTTAATGCCCAAGAGAACCAAGTACCGCCGCGTACAGAGAGGCCGCATGAAGGGCGCTGCTTCCCGCGGCAACAAGATCGCTTACGGTGAGTTCGGCATTCAGGCCATGGAGCCCGGCTGGATCACCGGCAACCAGATTGAGGCGGCTCGTGTCGCCATGACCCGTTACACCAAGCGTGGCGGCCAGGTCTGGATCAAGATTTTCCCCGACAAGCCTGTTTCGAAGAAGGCGCTCGGCGTCCGTATGGGCTCCGGTAAAGGCGCGCCCGAATACTGGGTCGCAGTCGTGAAGAATCAGAAGGTTATGTTCGAAATCGGCGGCGTTTCCGAAGAGGAAGCGCGCGAGGCACTGCGTCTTGCCCAGCACAAGCTGCCCATCAAGACGAAGATCATTGCCAGAGAAGCCCCGGAAACCGAGAATGGTGGTGAATAAGATGAAGGCAAACGAAATCCGTAAAATGTCCGCCGCTGAGCTGGAAGGCAAGCTGGCTGAGCTGAAGAAGGATCTGTTCATGCTGAGAATGCAGCATGCGACCAATCAGCTGGATAACCCCCTGCAGATTGCTGTTGTCAAGAAAGACATTGCCCGCATCAAAACTATTATTCGTGAGAACGAGACCAAGTAACGGAGGTAAGCGAACATGAGTGAAAATACCAGAGCTTTCCGCAAAACCAGGATTGGTACCGTCGTCTCGGATAAGATGGACAAGACCATCGTGGTTGCGATCGAAACGAACGTGCAGCACAAGCTGTACCACAAAATCATCAAGAGAACCTACAAGCTGAAGGCACATGACGAGCAGAATCAGGCCGGTATCGGCGATACTGTCAAGGTCATGGAGTGCCGTCCTCTGTCCAAGGACAAGAGATGGAGACTTGTAGAGATCATCGAAAAGGCTAAGTAAGGAGGTCGACAACTATGATTCAGAGTGAAAGCTATTTGAAGGTTGCCGACAATACCGGCGCCAAGGAAATCAAGTGCATCCGCGTTCTGGGCGGCGCAAAGCGCAAGTTCGGCAACATCGGCGACGTCGTCGTGGCTTCCGTGCGCAAGGCTGCTCCGAACGGAACGGTCAAGAAGGGCGAGGTCGTTAAGGCCGTTATCGTCCGCTCTGTCAAGGGCACCCGCCGTACCGACGGCACCTACGTCCGCTTCGACGAGAACGCTGCCGTTCTCATCAAGGACGACAACAGCCCGCGCGGCACCCGTATTTTTGGGCCGGTCGCAAGAGAGCTTCGTGACAGCGGTTACATGAAGATCTGCTCTCTGGCACCTGAGACTGTTTAATAGGGGGACCAAGAGATGAACGTTAAGAAGAACGATACCGTGGTTGTCCTGTCCGGCAAGGACAAGGGCAAGAAGGGTAAGGTCCTCGAGGCTATGCCCGCAACCGGAAAGGTCATTGTTGAAGGCATCAACATCGCGACCTGCCATGTCAAGCCGAAGAAGCAGGGCGAAGAGGGCGGCATCATCCGCCGCGAGATCCCCATGTACGCTTCCAAGGTGATGCGCGTCTGCCCGAAGTGCGGCAAGGCGACCCGCGAAGCTTTCAAGGTTGAAAACGGCGCGAAGGTCCGTGTCTGCAAGAAGTGCGGCGAAACTATTTGAGAGGGAGGATTGAAGAATGTCTAGACTGCATGTAAAGTACAATGAAGAAATCGCTCCCGCTCTCATGAGCAAGTTCCAGTACAAGAGCGTGATGCAGATCCCGAAGCTCAGCAAGGTCATCGTCAACGTTGGCTGCGGCGAGTCCAAGGGCAACGCCAAGGAGATCGAGGCCATCTGCAAGGATATCGCTACCATCACCGGCCAGAAGCCCATCACCACCAAGGCTCGCAAGTCCGTTGCGAACTTTAAGGTTCGTGAAGGCGAAACCGTCGGCGTCAAGGTCACGCTGCGCGGCGAGAGAATGTACGAGTTCCTCGATCGTCTGTTCAACGTGGCGCTGCCCCGTGTCCGCGACTTCCGCGGCATCAACCCCAACTCCTTTGACGGCCGCGGCAACTACGCCTTTGGCCTCAAGGAACAGCTGATCTTCCCTGAAATCGAATACGACAAGGTCGATAAGATTCGCGGCATGGATATCTGCATCTGCACCACCGCTTCTACCGACGAAGAAGCCAAGGAACTGCTGACCATGGTCGGCGCTCCGTTCTACGCTTGATTGGAGGATTTGACGAATGGCTAGAAAAGCAATGATTCTCAAGCAGAAGGAAGAACCCAAGTTCTCCACTCGCTACTACAACCGCTGCAAGATCTGCGGCCGTCCCCATGCCTATCTGCGTGACTACGGCGTCTGCCGTATCTGCTTCCGCGAACTCGCTTATAAAGGCGAGATCCCCGGCGTCCGCAAGGCATCTTGGTAAATCTTTTTCCGCATGCTGCGTTTCTGACCGCTCGACGTACTGATGTACGCCTTCGCGCTCAGACCATGCCTAGCGAAAAAATCTTCACCAATCTGCCCTCAGAATTCTGATGGTGCGGTGCGGTGAACGGAGATGAATGTCTCCAACAAACAGTGTTATCGCCAGGGCGGCTCTGCCGCCCTCCAACGATAAAAATAAGGATGACGAAAGGTCACGGTTAATTGGCGGGCGTTTGCCTGCCGGATCGATTAGTCGTGATACCTCGTCACCGGAACCGCTTTTGCGGTAACTTCAAACTAGGAGGAAAAATAAATGCAAATCACTGATCCCGTTGCCGATATGCTGACCCGCATCCGGAATGCAAACACGGCAAAACACGAGTCTGTGGACGTTCCTGCTTCCAACCTGAAGAAGGCCATCGCACAGATCCTGCTCGACGAAGGCTACATTAAGTCCTTTGAGATCGTTGACGACGGTACCCAGGGTATCATCCGCATCCAGCTGAAGTACCTCGCTGGTAAGGAAAAGGTCATCAGCGGCCTTCGCAGAGTCTCCAAGCCCGGCCTGCGCGTTTATGCCGGTGCTGATGAGCTGCCCAGAGTCCTCAAGGGCCTCGGCATTGCGATTATTTCCACGTCCAAGGGCGTCATGACCGACAAGAAGGCTCGTGCGAACCATGTCGGCGGCGAAGTCCTGGCATTCGTATGGTAAGGAGGGTATTGAACGATGTCTAGAATTGGTAGAATGCCCGTTACCATCCCCGCAGGCGTTGAGGTCTCCATCGTTGAGCCGAACGTCGTGACCGTCAAGGGTCCGAAGGGCACGCTGACGCAGACCATGCGTCCTGAAATGATCATCAAGGTTGAAGACGGCGTGATCCATGTTGGCCGCCCGTCCGAAGATAAGCTCCACAAGAGCCTGCACGGCCTGACCCGCAGCCTCATCCACGACATGGTTGTCGGTGTTACCGATGGCTTCAAGAAGGAGCTCGACATCAACGGCGTCGGCTACAGAGCCAGCAAGGAAGGCAACAAGCTCGTCATGAACCTTGGCTACTCCCACCTTGTGACCATGGAAGAGATCGATGGCATCACCATCGAGGTTCCGGCTCCCAACAAGGTTATCGTCCACGGCATTGACAAGCAGAAGGTCGGCCAGTTCGCCGCCAACGTCAGAGCCAAGAGACCGCCTGAACCCTATAAGGGCAAGGGTATCAAGTATACGACTGAGGTCATTCGCCATAAAGAAGGCAAGGCCGGCGGTAAGAAATAATTAGGAGGTGTGCCATAATGGTTAAAACGTTTGATAAGAATGCGCAGCGTATGAAGCGCCACACCAGAGTGCGCGGCAAGATCTCCGGCACGCCCGAAAGACCTCGCCTGAATGTTTATCGCAGCAACGCGAACATCTACGCACAGGTCATCGACGACGTCAACGGCGTCACGCTGGTTTCCGCATCCACTCTTGACAAGGAATTTGAAGGCGCTACCGGCAACAAGGAAGCTGCCCGCAAGGTCGGCAAGCTGGTTGCAGAGCGCGCAAAGGCAAAGGGCATCGACACTGTCGTTTTCGACCGCGGTGGTTATATCTATCACGGCCGTGTGGCAGAGCTTGCTGAGGGCGCCCGCGAAGGCGGCCTGGAATTCTAATCGGAGGAGGATGAACAATGGCTTACAATAGAGACAGAGCACCGAAGGAAGACAACGCTCCCGAGATGATCGAGAAGGTTGTTTATCTGAACCGTGTTTCCAAAACCGTCAAGGGCGGCCGTGTTATGAAGTTCTCCGCTCTGGTTGTTGTCGGCGACGGTAAGGGCACCGTGGGCTACGGCCTCGGCAAGGCTGCTGAAGTTTCCGAAGCAATCCTCAAGGGCATTGCTGACGCAAAGAAGAACATGGTCAAGGTCACCCTCGAGGGTACCACCATTCCCCATGAAGTGATCGGCGTATTCGGCGCAGGCCGCGTCATGCTCAAGCCCGCACCCGAAGGCACCGGCATCATCGCCGGCGGCGCTGTCCGTGCGGTCATGGAGGCTGCCGGCATTTCCAACATCCGTGCGAAGTGCCTGCGCTCGAACAATCCCCAGAACGTTGTCAAGGCGACGATGCAGGGTCTGATGAGCCTGCGCGACGCAGCTGCTGTTGCCCGTATCCGCGGCAAGAGCGTCGAAGAAATTGTCGGTTAAGGAGGACTCTGAAATGGCAAATCTGAGAATCAAGCTTGTCAAGAGCCTCAACGGCCGTCTTGAAAAGCACATCGCGACTGCGCATTCGCTCGGTCTGCGCAAGATCGGTCAGGAGACCGTTCAGCCTGACAACACCCAGACCCGCGGTAAGATCGCCAAGATCGGCTACCTGCTTCAGGTCACGGAAGAACAGTAAGGAGGACAAGTAGATGAATTTACACGAACTTGCTCCGGTTATGGGTTCTACCCATGTCAATAAGCGCAAGGGCCGCGGCTCGGCAACGGGCAACGGCAAGACCGCAGGCCGCGGACACAAGGGCCAGAAGGCCCGTTCTGGCGGCAAGCTCCGCATCGGCTTTGAAGGCGGCCAGATGCCTCTGGCGCGCCGCATCCCGAAGCGCGGCTTCAACAACATCTTCGCAAAGCCCCTGACGGCTGTGAACGTCGCGGTTCTCAACCAGTTTGAAGACGGCGCGGTCGTCGACTCCGCCGCTCTCATCGCAAAGGGCATTCTTCAGGACTGCAAGTACGGCCTGAAGGTTCTCGGCAACGGTAATGTGACGAAGAAGGTCACGGTGAAGGCTGCGGCTTTCTCCGAGTCTGCCAAGGAAAAAATCGAAAAGGCAGGCGGAAAGGCCGAGGTGGTGTAAGTGTTTACTACACTCCGTAACGCCTGGAAGATCCCCGAGCTCCGCAAAAAGATCCTCTTCACGCTCATCGTGATGCTGATCTACCGTCTCGGCAACTGCGTCCCCGTTCCCTATGTCAACGTCGTTGCGCTGAACAACTACTTCACCACGCAGCTGGCGAACACCGTTCTTGGTCTTTATAACGCCATGTCGGGCTCTGCGTTCTCGCAGGCTACCGTGTTTGCGCTCGGTATTCAGCCCTACATCAACGCCTCCATTATCATCGAGCTCCTGACCATCGCGATTCCGGCCCTGGAACGTCTGGCCAAGGAAGACGGTGAGGAAGGCCGCAAGAAGATCCAGAACATCACCCGCTACACGACCATCGGCCTCGGGCTTCTCATGGGCTTCGCGTACTACGTGATGCTCAAGAACTACAGCCTGCTGAGCCAGACGGGCTTTGTCTACGGCCTCGTGATCGTCCTGACCTTTACGGCAGGCGCGTCCTTCCTGATGTGGATGGGCGAGCAGATTAACGAGTTCGGCATTGGCAACGGTATTTCCATGATCCTGTTTGCCGGTATCGTCTCCCGTATCCCGCAGCTCGTCAGCAACATGGTCACGTCTCTTGCAAGCGGCACTCTCAAGTGGTACACCGCGATTCTGCTCGTCGTCGGCATTCTGGCGATCATGGTCTTCATCGTGTTCATCACGAACTCCGAGCGCAGAATCCCCGTGCAGTACGCAAAGCGTGTCGTTGGACGGAAAATGTATGGTGGTCAGTCCACGCACCTGCCCATCAAGGTCAACATGTCCGGCGTCCTGCCTATCATCTTCGCACAGTCCATCGCTTCTCTGCCCGCGACGATTATTGCGTTCACCGGCACGAGCAGCACCGGCTTCTGGGCTTGGATGAACAAGTACGTCTTCGATAACAAGAGCGCTGTCTATCTGGTGTGCTATTTCCTGCTGATCATCGCGTTCAGCTACTTCTATTCCACCATCCAGTTTAACCCGATCGAAATCGCCAACAATCTCAAGAAGAACGGCGGCTTCATCCCTGGCTTCCGCCCGGGCAAGCCCACGGCTGATTTCATTCTGAAGGTTATCAACAAGATCACGCTCTTTGGCGCTCTGTATCTTGCAATCGTGGCAATTATGCCGATTCTCGTCGGCATCATCATCGGCAACTCGTCGCTCGGCATTGGCGGTACGTCTGTCATCATCGTTGTTGGTGTGGCACTTGAGACCGTGAAGGCTCTGGAAGCACAGATGCTGATGCGCCACTACAAAGGCTTCCTGGAGTGAGCCGGAGGGATCGGAAATGAAACTGATTCTTTTGGGAGCTCCCGGAGCAGGAAAGGGTACGCAGGCTGAGATCATCAGCGAAAAGCTGCATATCCCGACCATTTCCACTGGCAACATTCTTCGCGAAGCGATCAAAAACGGCACCGAGACCGGTCTGAAAGCGAAGAGCTTTATGGACGCGGGCAAGCTCGTTCCGGACGATGTCATCATCGGCATCGTCTCGGAGCGTGTGGCGCAGCCTGATTGCGCAAACGGCTTCATCCTCGACGGCGTGCCCCGCACGATCCCGCAGGCGGAAGCTCTGGAGGCGGCAGGTATTCATTTTGACCGCGTGATCTCGATTGAGATCGAAGACGCTGTGATTGAAGCGCGCATGACCGGCCGCCGCGTCTGCGGCAGCTGCGGTGCAAGCTATCACATCGCGGCACACCCGCCCAAGGTCGAGGGCGTCTGCGACGCCTGCGGCAAGGAGCTCGTCATCCGCAAGGACGACGCGCCCGAAACCGTCAAAAACCGTCTGAAGGTTTTCCATGCGGAGACTGAGCCGCTCAAGAATTTCTATGAGAAGCTCGGCGTTCTGAAGCTGGTTGAAGGCAACCAGCCGATCGAGTCCGCGACGAAGGACATTCTCGCGGCATTGGGTGTATAATCATGATTCCAGTCAAAAATGAGCGCGAGATAGAGGTTATGCGCAAGGCCTGTAGAATTACCGCGGCAGCGCGTGCTTTGGCAGGCGAAATGGTAAGGCCGGGCGTCACAACCAGACAGATCGATAAGGCGGTACACGATTATATCGTGTCGCAGGGCGCAAAACCAACCTTCCTCGGCTATGGAGGGTTCCCCGCAAGCGTCTGCATCTCGGTCAACGAGGTGGTCATCCATGGGATCCCGAGTCACCGGGTTCTCCAGGAGGGCGACATTGTCTCGATCGATGTGGGCGCGCAGTGGGGCGGTTTTACCGGTGACTGCGCCGGAACCTTTGCCTGCGGAAAGATTTCTGCACAGGCACAAAAGCTCATTACGGTAACAGAACAGAGCTTCTACGAGGGCATCAAATTTGCACGTCAGGGATACCGGATCTCCGACATCGGCCACGCCGTTCAGACATACGTGGAAAGCCAGGGGTTTGGCGTTGTCCGCGCGTTTGTCGGCCATGGTGTGGGCGAGCATCTGCATGAAGAACCGGAAGTCCCCAATTTTGGTGCCCCCGGCCGAGGCCCGCGAATGGTCAAAGGCATGACCCTGGCAATCGAACCGATGGTCACGCAGGGTTCGTACGAGGTACGCGTCCTGAAGGACAAATGGACGACTGTAACTGCCGATGGCAAGCTCGCGGCCCATTACGAAAACTCGATTCTGATTACAGACGGCGAGCCGGAAATTCTCACCGTTACAGAGGGGCTTTGAAAACATGGAAGTATCCAAAGCGGACATGATTGTTTCGCTTGCAGGACGCGACAAGGGACAGCTCTTCTTCGTGATCGACACGGATGATCAGTTTGTCTACCTCGCCGACGGCAAGGGACGAAGGCTGGAAAGCCCGAAGCGCAAAAAGCGCCGGCACGTCCGGAAGCTCCCTTTGTATGAATCCCGCGTCGCCGAGAAAATTCGCAACGGCGACAAGGTACTCAACAGCGAATTACGAAGGGAATTGGCCGTCATCGGCCAAACATTCAATAGTCAAAACCAAGGGGGTTAATTGATCTTGGCAAAAGACGACGTAATCGAACTTGAGGGCATCGTAACCGATGCACTGCCGAATGCCATGTTTTCCGTCGATATTGGCGGTGGACATACCATTCTGGCGCATATTTCCGGCAAGCTCCGGATGAACTTTATCAAGATTCTGCCCGGAGACAAGGTGACAGTCCAGATGTCGCCGTATGATTTAACCAGAGGCAGAATCACATGGAGAAGTAAATAGAGCCACTGTGCTCAAATGGAGGTTAACAGTATGAAGGTAAGACCGTCCGTTAAGCCCATGTGCGAAAAGTGCAAGATCATCAAGCGCAAGGGCCGTGTTATGGTAATTTGCGAAAACCCGAAGCATAAGCAGAGACAAGGTTAATAGGAGGTGCTCTGAATAGTATGGCACGTATTGCTGGTATTGACCTGCCCCGTGATAAGAGAATCGAAATCGGTTTGACTTATATCTACGGTATCGGCAGAAAAAGCGCGCAGGACATCCTGAAGGCAGCCGGTGTGGATGGCGACATCCGCGTCAAGGATCTGACGGAAGATCAGGAGTCCGCACTGCGTGAAGTTATTGACAAACACTACACCATTGAGGGCGACCTCCGCCGTGAAGTTGCGCTCAACATCAAGCGCCTGACCGAGATCGGCTGCTACCGCGGTGTCCGTCACCGTCGTGGCCTGCCCGTTCGCGGCCAGAGAACGAAGACCAACGCTCGTACCCGCAAGGGCCCGAAGAAGACCATTGCGAACAAGAAGAAGTAAGGGGAGTGTGAGATAGTATGGCAAAAGCAGTCAAGAAGGTTATCAAGCGCCGTCGTGAGCGCAAGGTTATCGAAAAGGGCGCCGTGCATATCCGCTCGTCCTTTAACAACACCATGGTTACCGTGACCGACGCCAACGGTAACGCTCTGTCCTGGGCCTCCTCGGGTGGTCTCGGATTCCGCGGAAGCAGAAAGTCGACCCCGTACGCCGCGCAGATGGTCGCTGAGACCGCCGCAAAGGCAGCTGTCGACAACTATGGCCTGAAGACCGTCGAAGTCTTCGTCAAGGGTCCCGGCCAGGGCCGTGAGTCCGCAATCCGCGCGCTGCAATCCGCTGGTCTGGAAGTCACCATGATCAAGGACGTCACCCCCATTCCGCACAATGGCTGCCGTCCCCCGAAGCGCCGCCGCGTGTAATAGGCAAGGAGGAGAATAGTAATGGCAAAGAATACACAGCCTGTATTGAAGCGTTGCAGAACGCTGGGCGTATCTCCCGCTGCAATGGGTTACAGCAAGCAGTCGAACCGCAACCCCGGCGGCAAGAGAAGAACCAAGAAGTCCGAATATGGCACGCAGCTGACCGAGAAGCAGAAGGTCAAGTTTGTCTACGGCATTCTGGAAAAGCAGTTCCGGATGTACTACGAGAAGGCCGAAAGAATGAACGGCAACACCGGCGAAATTCTTCTGAGCCTCGTCGAGCGCCGTCTCGACAATGTCGTGTACCGTCTGGGCTTCGCCTCCACGCGCCGCGAGGCCCGTCAGCTGGTGAACCATGGTCACTACACCGTCAACGGCAAGTCGGTCAACATCCCGTCCTACCTCGTCGATGTGAACGACGTCATCGCCGTCAGTGAAAAGAGCAGCTCCAACAACCGCTTCAAGAAGATGAAGGAAGACGACGCGTTCGTCGCCGCTCCGAAGTGGCTGGAAAGAGACAAGAACAACCTCACCGGTAAGGTTATTGCGCTGCCCGCAAGAGACGATATTGACTTTGAGATCGCAGAAAATCTGATCGTCGAATTGTACTCCAAGTAACGTTTCACCCTCGTTTATTGGTAAGCTGAATTCGGCAGCGAGACTACGGGTTTCGCAGTTACAAGGAGGGTTTAATTATTCATGGTAGAAATTGAAAAGCCGCGTATTGAGTGTATGGATTCCCCGGAGGATGGCTCCTACGGCAAATACGTCGTCGAGCCTCTGGAAAGAGGCTACGGCACCACCCTTGGCAACTCTCTGCGCAGGATTCTTCTTTCCTCCCTGCCCGGCACAGCCGCGACCTCGATCAAGATCGCGGGTGTGCAGCACGAGTTCTCCACGATTCCCGGCGTCAAGGAAGACGTGACGGAGATCGTTCTGAATGTAAAGAAGATCATCGCGAGACTGCATTGCCAGGGCACAAAGACCGTCTTCATTGACGCAACCGGTGAGCGCGAAGTCACAGCCGGCGATATCAAGGCGGACGGCGAGGTCGAGATCCTCAATCCCGATCAGCACATTTGCACGCTGGGTCCCGATGCTACCTTCAACATGGAAATCACGCTGAGCCACGGCCGCGGATACGTCTCGTCCGACAAGAACAAGACGCCCACCATGCCCATCGGAACGATTGCGGTCGATTCGATCTACACGCCGGTCTACAAGGTGAACTACACCGTCGAGAACACGCGTGTGGGCAACATGACAGACTATGACAAGCTTACGCTCGAAGTCTGGACCGATTCTACCATCTCCGCAAGAGATGCGGTCAGCCTCGGTGCAAAGATTTTGTCCGACCATCTGAGCCTGTTCACGGATCTTTCCGATACCGTGGCCAACAAGCCGACGATGGCGGAAAAGCCTGAGACGCATCGCGACAAGGTCCTGGAAATGACCATCGAAGAGCTTGACCTGTCCGTCCGAAGCTTCAACTGCCTTAAGCGCGCCAACATCAACAACGTCGAGGATCTGATCTCCAGAACCGGCGAGGATATGATGAAGGTTCGCAACATGGGCCGGAAGTCTCTGGAGGAAGTGCAGAACAAGCTGGCCATGATGGGTTTGTCCCTGGCAAGCGACGATTCCACGAATTCCAACAATAACTAACGATAACCTTTCAAGAAGGAGGTAAAGTCCTATGTTTGGTACCAGAAAGCTCGGCAGAACCAGCGACCAGCGCAAGGCCATGCTCAGAGCTATGACTACCTATCTGTTCGAAAACGGCAAGATCGAGACGACCTTCACCCGCGCGAAGGAAGTCCAGCCCGTTGCAGAGAAGATGATCACCCTTGGCAAGAAGAACACCCTGGCTTCCTATCGCAGAGCCATGGCGTACATCACCAAGGAAGATGTTGCCAACAAGCTGTTCAAGGAGATCGCTCCGAAGTATGCCGACCGTAACGGCGGCTATACCCGCGTGACCCGCCTTGGCCCGCGCCGCGGCGACGCAGCCGAAATGGCTGTTATCGAGCTCGTCTGAGTTTCTAAAACCCTCTTTGATGTTGGTCAAGGAGGGTTTTTTTACATCCTGCGTAAAAATTCCCCCGATGGCGCATACTAGGCCAAAGGGGGAATTTTCATGCATATGACGAATCAGGAATACAACAAATATGTGGCAAGCCTTGCGAAAAAGTCTCCGATATGGAAGGATCTTCTTTGCAGCTTTTTGATCGGCGGAACGATCTGCGCGCTTGGGCAGCTGATTTTAAACGGCTGGGGAGCGGCGGGACTTGACAAGGATGCGGCCGCAGTGGCCACGGCCATCTCACTCGTTTTTCTGAGCGCCGTGCTCACAGGACTCAGCTGGTACGACGACATTGCGAAAATCGCAGGCGCAGGCACGATCGTCCCGATCACGGGCTTTGCAAACGCCGTCGTCTCGCCGGCCATCGAATTCAAGGCCGAGGGCTTCGTGACGGGCATGGCCGCCAAGATGTTCACGATCGCGGGCCCTGTCATCGTCTACGGAACGACGGCAAGCGTCATCTACGGCATCATCTACTGGCTTTGCACCCGATAAGAAATGTCCGCCAGTATCTGGCGGACATTCATTTTTATCCAGTGGTAAAATGATACGAATGGCCGGGGTCGTAGGCCATTTTGTTGCTCTCAGAGATGAAGTCCATGAAGCGTTTGGCGGCAGAGGTCGGGGTCACGCCTTGGAGGGTGCACATCGTGACGGCGCGCGGCGGAATCGAGAAATCTGTCCGCAGCGGCAGAATCACGCCCCGGCCAAGTCCCGATTGTGAAAACTCTTCTGTCACACACGCAACACCAAGGCCGATGCGCGCGAGCGAGATGAGAAGGTTGTGAGAGCCGAGCTCAATTTCCGGCTGGATCGTTACGCCGTGCTGCTGGAAATACTGCTCGAGATAGAGCCGGGAGCTAGCCTTGCGCTCAAGGAGAATCAGCGGAAATGCCGCAATCTCCTCCATGGAGTATGCGTGGGTAAAATCGCACGGATAATCCGGCGCGGCGACAAAGATCGTGTGCGTGTCCACACAGTGCCGCACGTCATAGACCGCCGGGTCCTGATCGTCGCTTGCAAAGGCGATGTCCACCTGCCCGGCGTGCAGATAGTTGAGCACCATATGGCTTGTGCCGTTCAGAATCCGGATGCGGATATCGGGGTAGTCCCGATGAAACGCCTCCAGGCGCGAGAGAAGATACGTCTTCGTCACGGTGTCGCTCGCGCCGATGATGAGCTCGCCGGTGAGAAGCTGCCGCGACTGCGCGAGCTTTTCTTCGCCGCTCTGAATGAGCCCCAGCGCGTGGGAGATATATTCCTGCAGGAGCTTACCTTCACTCGTTAAATACACGCCCTTCGTGCTGCGCGAGAAAAGGCGCACCTGCAGCTGCTCCTCGAGCTGCTTGATGGACTGACTGACCGCGGACTGCGAAATAAACAGATTCTGCGCGGCGGCGGAGATGTTTCCCATGCGCGCCACCTCGTGGAAAACCCGGTAAAGCTCCAACTTGACTGCCATCTGTGTCCCTCCGTCATTAGAAATGCTAATACTTAAAATTACGTATATCTATTTTACTTATCTCTGCTTTTTGATTATAATCTTAGTATCTGCGATTGTCCAGAAAATTTTTCAGGAGGCTTCTCATGCTCATCCGATCTGCTGAACAGGATATTGAACGCGTTCTCTACACCGAAAAGGCCATCGCCGCGCGCGTCGAGGAAATCGGCACAGAGCTTACAAAAAAGCTCGGCGACAAGCGCCCGGTTCTTGTCTGCGTCTTAAAAGGCGCTTCGTTTTTCTACATCGATCTCTGCCGCTGCATGAACTGCGCCATCGACATGGACTTCATTTCCGTCTCGAGCTACGGCGCGGGCGCGCAGTCCACGGGCGTTGTGCGCCTGATCAAGGACTTGGATAACAACATCACCGGCCGCGACGTGGTCATCGTCGAGGATATCATCGACTCCGGCCTTACCATGCACTATCTCAAGGAGCTGCTTTCCGCGAGAAAGCCCGCGTCCATCACGACTGTCTCCTTCCTCGATAAGTCCACCTGTCACGATAAGAGCCTCAAGACTGACATCTGCGGCTTCGAGATTCCTGACGAATTCGTCGTCGGGTACGGCCTTGATTACGCGAACTACTACCGCAACCTTCCTTACATCGGCATTCTGCGTCCGGAGTGCTACCAGTAAAAGTGGAGTCAATCGACTCCACTTTTTTCCGCAATCGGTCATTTCGCCGCATAATAGTTTCGGTTCCGCCAAATTTTTGTCTTGTTTTTTCCGGGTTCGCCTCTTGACGAAAGCGGTCAGAAATGATAGCATCAGGGTACAAACAAATACGGTCTGTCCGCCGTGCGCGGATGGACTCGGCATATCGTTGTTGCCAATATAAATCCGGATACATGGCCCGGGCGTTTCTACCGCAGCGCCAAAGCTGCGACTATTGGACATTTGCCGCAGAGGACATGATTCCCGCGGCTTTGTAAATTGGCAGCAGGAGCGTTGTCTCTTGCCGCCGATTTTATTACATATCTGTTGGAGGTTTGTTATGCAGGAGCTCAAGGAACGGATCATAAAAGAAGGCAAGGTTTTGCCCGGCAATATCGTAAAAGTTGACGGTTTCCTCAACCACAGGATCGACTGCAAGCTGATGGCGGACATCGCCGATGAGTTTGCGAAGCTGTTTGATCTGTCCAAGGTCGATCTCATCCTCACCGCTGAGGCAAGCGGTATTGCGCTGGCCGCGATCTGCGCCTACCGGTACGGTCTTCCGATGGTCTTTGCCAAGAAGGCCAAGAGCGACAACATTGAAGGCGGCCTCTATCAGAGCGAGATCTACTCCTATACCTATAAAAAGAAGGTCACGCAGATCCTCTCGAAGGAATGGCTGACAAAGGACAACCACGTGCTGATCCTCGACGACTTTATGGCAAACGGCGAGGCCGTGCGCGGGCTTTGCGAGTTAGTTGAGCAGGCGGGCGCGGAGCTTGTCGGTGTGGGTATTGCGATCGAAAAGGGCTTCCAGGGCGGCGGCGACCGGCTGCGCAACATGGGCGTCAACTACCACGCGCTGGCCGTCATCGAAAAGGCCGACGAAAACGGCATTATCTTCCGAGAGAATTGATTTTTTGCATTTCATCCCGGCGTGTCTTTTGAGGCGCGCCGGATTTTTGTATAAAGAAAACCACCGGCAATGCCGGTGGTTCCAAAAAGCTTTAGCTA
>CALCJW010000178.1:0-3508 GCA_937967235.1 uncultured Clostridia bacterium | reverse complement strand
TGTCCAGAACATAAAACTGCGCGATCTTTGCGGCAACCGAGCCTTGCTGCAGGGGGGATTCGTTCGAACCGCATTGCAGCACAATATCCGATTTTTCCGCCCCAGGAGATTTGCAGAATCTTGTCAGCATAATAATTGTTGCGCCGTTCTGCTTTGCTTGAGATAAAATATCCTCCATCTCAGTCGTCGCGCCGGAATAAGAAATAAAGAACAGAACGGCTTTCGCAGTCATGGTTGCCGCGGCAGAAATCTGCAAATGAGAATCATAAATGCTGAAGAACTTCGAGCTGACCGTGGAAAACAGATGCGCTGCTTCCTCCGCCATCAACATGGAGCCGCCCTGTCCCATGCAGTAGACGATTTCTGCCTGACTGAGCACCTCTACTGCGCGGATCACTTGCTCTTTTTTCAGCAATTCAGCAGTTTGTTTCATTGCGGCAGAGTATTCACCGTATAGCATTCCGCCTATATTTTGGTGCACAGTGGAGTCTGTCGTAGTTTCAGACTCCTGGCTGTCTGAAAAGGGTTCATAGCTCGGGTGGCTTAATTTCACAAGCTCAATTTTCAATGCCGTGTATCCACGCGAGTGAAACCGCTTGCAGAAGCGGGTAATTGTAGCTTCTCCGACGTGACACGCCTCCGCAAGCTCGCTGATCGACATCATCTGCACTTCATCCGTATGATCCAGAATGTATTCCGCGATCCGCTTTTCAGAAGTTGTAAGTTCGTAGTAGACGCTACTCATTTCGCTCAGAATATCCATATTTTTGCTCTATTTCGTCGTTCTATTGCCTTGAAATCATCTTTCATGCGCAAGGATAATTTCCATATCTATATGCTACACCACACCAGGAAGCAATTTCAATCATCATATTAAATGAAAATCTCTTTCATTTTTTATGAAAATAAACGAGGTATGATTTATGATTTATGACACGCTTGCCCATGCCCATCTGTACCAGGGAATCAGTGATCGGCTCCAAAAGGGCTTGGATTTTCTGATCCATTCCAATTTTGCGTCGTTGCCCGATGGGCGTTATGAAATCGACGGCGATGATGTTTTTGCAAACATCGCGCATGGAAAGACCGCACAAAATACGCCAAATGCAGAAGCGCATGACGTATATATCGACATCCAATTTCTGATTGAAGGACGCGAACTGATTGGAGTCGCGCAACGAGAAACCTTAACGGAAGTTGAGGCACATCCCGAGCGTGACATCTGGTTTTACGCTGGGAAATATGAGTATTTGTCCTTGGGTGACAATCGCTTTATGATTCTATGGCCGCATGATGCCCATGCTCCCAATCACGCTGTTGACGGGATTCCCATTGCAACGAGAAAGTGCGTCGTAAAAGTACGCGTTTGAAAATGCGCGTAGATACGCTGTGCTGCTTTATATTTCCCTTTCCATAAAAAAGAAAGGGGCTGTCTCAAAAAGATTTTCCGAAATCAATTGAGGCAGCCCCTCTTTTTAGGAGAAATTGGAATCCAACCAGCTGAAAAACGCAAAAAACAGCGCACCAAACCTGAGGGGCAGGTCATTTGCCTCTCAAAAAGTGCGCTGTTTCTATGTTTTTATACTGATATTCAATTAAAAACTTTCATTTATGGAATGGAAGTTTTTAATATGAAGATCATTATGAGACGAGATTCCGTGATTTTGTCAAAATCACGGAATCGGTTACGCCAAAGGCGGGACCTTTCTGATTAAAGAATTTAATCAGAAAATAGTATGAGACGAAGGAGGTCACAAAAATGTCTGTATTCCGTGTTGAAAAGACCAAAGGTTACACGGTCATGTCCAACCACCATCTCCGCAACCATACGCTGTCCCTCAAGGCAAAGGGTCTGCTCTCGCAGATGCTGTCGCTGCCGGACGATTGGGATTACACGCTGCAGGGGCTTGCACAGATCAACAAAGAGAGCATCGACGCCATCCGCGAAGCTGTGCGCGAGCTG
Source organism: uncultured Clostridia bacterium (assembly GCA_937967235.1). Classification (GTDB taxonomy): domain Bacteria; phylum Bacillota; class Clostridia; order Oscillospirales; family Oscillospiraceae; genus CAG-170. The sequence continues at coordinate 1,545 of CALCJW010000178.1, read as the reverse complement.
GAACGTGCCGGTTACATCAAACGCAGCCGGGAGCGTGACGAGCGTGGCTGCCTGCGCGGAACCGTCTACACGATCTACGAGCAGCCGCACGCGGAGCCAAAGCCAGAAGAACCTGCGCAGGAAAAGCCAGCGTTGGATAATCCAATATTGGAAAAGCCTATGTTGGAGAAACCTACGTTGGAAAATCCAACGCAATTAAATACTGAGAGTACTAAGAAAAGAAAAAGACAAAGTAAAGACTTATCAATTACCGATTCGATTCCTTTCCCTTCCGGTTTTCCGGAAAGTCCTACGCAGAAGCGAACGGAAACGAAGGAGTCGTTTGAAAGCTGTCGGGAATTGATTCTGGAGAACATCGATTACGATGTTCTGGCAAGTGATCCTCACGTTGACCGGGAGCAGCTTGACGAAATCGTCGACCTGGTGCAGGAGACAGTTTGCAGCACGCGCAGCCGAATTCGCGTTGCAGGCAATGACTACCCAGCCGAGGTCGTGCGGGCAAAGCTGCTGAAGCTGAACAGCGAACATATTCGTTTCGTCACGGACTGCCTGAAGCAAAACACAACACGGATTCGGAATATCCGGCAATATCTGCTGACCGTGCTGTTCAACGCGCCGAGCACGATGAGCAATTATTATACAGCACTGGTGGCACACGATATGGCTGGTGCAGCGTAGTCTGTAGTTCGGTGCAACGGACGCGTTTGCCAATCAAACGCTATTCAACCGAATTGAGTGCGCTGCGGATCATGGCGGTTATCATGTTGAGCTGCTTCGGCGTTGCCTTGCGGCAAAGCGTAAGCAGCGCGTCCAAATCCTGAGATTCCGCACCCGGAAGACTGTCCGCAAGCAGATATGTCGGAGAAACCTTCAGCGCCTCGCAAAGCGCTACAAATACCTGTAGGCTCGGCGTTTTTGCACCGGACTCGATCTGTCTGAGATAGGTCGCGTTGATATTGCAGATTTCGGACAGGCGTTCGCTTGTCCAGCCGCGTTCTTTCCTCGCGGCGTTGATTCTTCTGCCCAGCAGCTTTTTGTCCATGTGTCCCTCTCCGTTTGTATGCTTTTTGCGGCTAATTTGCTCCCTACTAGCTTACATTTTTCTTGACGCAGAAAATAGCGACTGGTAGAATACGAAATATAAGCCATTAGACTACATGTGAGGTGATACAAGATGTGCGGAACGAAAAGCTGCGCGATCCTCGGACACAGCCCTATGCGGTTTGCATGGGGTTTCGACGAGGAAGCCGGCGCGTGCAGAGATATGAAGCTGGAGTTGGCCCAGCAGATCATGGTGCTGCGGCAGCAGGGCGTGACGCATTTTTCCGTGGCCTACGACTACGGCGTGGGGCTTTACGCCGCCGAACTCATTAACGTTCTGCGCGACAATGATCCGGAACTGATGCTGTTTTGTGTTACGCCATACGAGGAACAGGCAACAAAGTGGACACCGGAGCTGCGCGAACGCTACTTTGATATGCTGATAAAATGCACACACATGACGGCTGCTAGTCTCCATAAACAGCCGGATGCACAGCTTGAAGC
>CALCJW010000177.1:0-12427 GCA_937967235.1 uncultured Clostridia bacterium | reverse complement strand
CCGGGATGTGCGGAGAAGCAGTTGAGATTCAGACAGTCGTTCCAGTCGGCCCTGCCGATGAGCGGCAGCTTGTGCGGCCCGAGATGCGTGAGGGTATAGCGGAAGCTGCGGCGCAGGTGCTCCATGAGGGACGCTGCGTTCTTTGCGTCGCAGTCAAATGTGACGCTTTCGTCCAGAATCGACCAGTCGCCCGTCTCGCGCAGGTATGCGTCCACGCCTGCGATGAGCCAGAGCGGGTCGTCGTTGAAGCCGCTGCCGACGGCTAGGTTGCCTTTCTTTGTGAGCGGCTGGTACTGATGGTATGCGCTGCCGTCCGGGAACTGCGTGGCGGCGATATCAAGAATACGCTCTCTCGCGCGCCCGGGAATGATATGGACGAAGCCAAGTATGTCCTGGCACGAATCCCGGAAGCCCATGCCGCGGCCCATGCCACTTTCAAAGTAGGAAGCGGAACGGCTCATGTTGAACGTGACCATGCACTGGTACTGGTTCCAGATGTTGACCATCCGGTCGACCTTTTCATCGCCGGTCTCGGCGTGGAAGTTCGAAAGAAGCCTGTCCCAGTATGCGCGCAGGGTGTCCATCGCCCCGTCAAATTGCGCCGGGGTGCAGTAGCGTTCGATCATGGCGTGCGCGCGCGTTTTGTTGATGACACCGGGGGCAGAGAATTTTTCATTCTCCGGGTTTTCGATGTAGCCGAGGCCGAAGAGAAGCTCTTGCTCCTCACCGGGCCGCAGACAAATCTGGAACTGCATCGCGCCGATCGGCGCCCAGCCGTGCGCAACGGAACCCGTGCAGCAGCCATTTTGAACGGCTTCGGGAAGCGCGGGCGAGCCGTATACGCCGACAAACGCGTCTCTCGCGGTATCGAAGCCGTCATACGAACGGTTCGACCAGAAGACGGCATAGTGATTCCGGCGCTCGCGGTACTCGGTTTTGTGGTAGATGGCATCCGGCTCGAGCTCGACCTCGCCGATGGAGAAGTTTCGCTGGAAGTTAGAGCCGTCGTCCATCGCGTCCCAGAGGCAGAACTCTACATATGGGAACACATCGAGCGTCTTTTCCGCGGCAGTTTCGTTTTTCAGCGTCAGCCGGATGAGCAGGCAGCTGTCGCCCTGCGGGACCAGCAGCGTCTGTGCAGCTGAAACACCGTTTTTCTGCCCCTCGATCACGCTGTAGCCGAGGCCGTGGCGGCAGGTATAGCGGTCCAGCTCCGTTTTCGCAGGCTGCCATCCGGGGTTCCAGACGGTATTGCCGTCTTTGATGTAGATATGGAACCCCTCCTGATCGAGCGGGCAATTATTGTAGCGGTAGCGTGTGAGCCTGCGCAGCCGCGCGTCGCGGTAGAAGCAGTAGCCGCCCGCAGTGTTGGACACGAGTGCGAAAAAGTCCTCGCTTCCCAGATAGTTGATCCACGGAAGCGGCGTGCGCGGGCTGGTGATCACGTATTCACGTCTGTGATCGTCGAAGAAACCAAATTGCATCCGAAAACCCCTCCTTCACCGAAATACAATCTCATTTCGGCGGAATCGAAATCGTTTAAGTCATCAATATGACAGAATCATAGCTTTACAATAGCGACTTTTTGCGCAAAATGCAAGACGTATTTTGAATTTTCTGCGCCAAAAGCGCTATTTTTTTATTTTACGGACAAAAGACTCACGGGAGAAGGAAAGTTTCGGAACTGTTAAGCTGTCAAAAGCGCCAAATTTACGTGAGCGAACTGGGCAGAACAGCCAAATTTCGTGGAGAGCACCAAAAAACGAAAAAAATCCCTTGCATTTTTGCGGCAAATCCGCTATTTTGAAATTACGAAAACGATTAAGAAAACTTGCGGACGAAACGGAGGGGACGCAGCATGGTCTCTATGAAGGATATCGCGAAGGCCTGCGGCGTTTCGGTCGCGACGGTCAGCAAGGCGCTCTCCGGCCAGCCGGATATCGGCGAGCAGACGCGCGAGCTGATCTGCAAGACGGCGGAGAGCCTCGGCTATATGACAAACTCCGCCGCGAGGGCCCTCAAAACGAACCGCACCTATAATATCGGCGTTCTGTTCGTTGACGAGCGAAGAAGCGGCCTTGCGCATGAGTATTTTTCCGCCGTTCTGGAGAGCCTCAAGGTCGAAGCCGAGGCGAACGGGTACGATATTACGTTTATCAACCGCAACGTCGGCAAGAAGGCGACGACATATTTGCAGCACTGCCAGTACCGGGGTGTCGACGGCGTGGTCATTGCCTGCGTCGATTTTGACGATCCGCAGGTTCTCGAGCTTGTAAACTCCCGGCTCCCGATCGTGACGATCGACCACGTGTTCAACAACCGCGCCGCCGTCGTGTCCGATAACGTGCGCGGCTTGGAAGAGCTGGTGCGTTATGTGTACGCCAAGGGTCACCGCCGCATCGCGTTCATCCACGGCGAACGGACCTCCGTGACCGAAAACCGCCTGACGGGCTTTTACCGGGCGTGTGACGAGCTGGGGCTGGAGATCCCGGAGGAATACGTCCGCGAGGGCGTGTACCACGACCCTGACCGGTGCGCCGAGCTGACGCAGGAGCTTTTAAAGCTCGAGGTACCGCCGACGTGTATTTTGATGCCGGACGATATTTCCAGCATCGGCGGCGGAAACGCCATCCGGCGCATGGGCTTCCGGCTCCCCGGAGACGTCAGTGAGGCGGGCTACGACGGCATTCAGCTCTCAAGCGTCATGAATCCGCCGCTCACTACTTACCGACAGGACACGCAGGCGCTTGGAAAAACCGCGGCGGCCAAGCTCATCGAGCTCATCGAAAAGCCGCGCACGGCGCTGGTCGACCGGATTTTAATCCCGGGAAGACTCGTGGAAGGCGCGTCTGTTCAAGCCATCGAGCCGCAGGAATAAGGTGATATCTGCTATTTGCAGAACACATAGATCGGTAACACTATCTACAATTTCAACAGGAGGAATTCACATGAAAAAGTATCTTGCACTGCTTCTGGCGGTTCTGATGCTCACAGCCATGTTTGCAGGCTGCGCCAGCAAGGAAACGACCACCGACACCCCCGCTGCTTCTACCGAAACGGCAGAGCCCACCAAGACTGAAGAGACCAAAACCGAAGAGCCGGCCGCCGAAGAAGCCCCCGCTTCCGAGGAAGGCAAGGTCTTCAACATCTACGCCTGGAACGAGGAGTTCAAGGGCTTCTTTGAGAAGTACTACACCGTTCCCGAGGGCGTGACCGTCAACTGGATCATCACCCCGAGTGCGGACGGTGCGTATCAGGATAAGCTCGACGAGGCGCTTTTAAATCAGGAGAACGCTTCCGCTGACGACAAGGTCGACCTGTTCCTGGCCGAGGCTGACTACATCCTCAAGTACACGCAGTCTCCCGTGACGCAGGACATCACTGCCCTCGGCGTGACCGACTTCTCCAATACCTATGCCTACACCGTGCAGGCTGCGTCCGATGCTTCCGGCGTTGTCAAGGGCGTCTCCTTCCAGTGCTGCCCGGCAGCTCTCATCTACCGCCGCTCCATCGCCAAGGACGTTTTGGGCACTGATGATCCCGCCGAGGTGCAGGAAAAGCTCAACAGCTGGGAGAAGTTCAACGCCGTCGCAGCCGAGGCCAAGGCCAAGGGCTATCTGATGACTGCCTCCGAGGCTGCCACCTACCGCGTCTTCTCCAACAACGTCACCTCCCCGTGGGTTGACGAAAACAACAACCTCCAGATCGACTCCGCCATCCAGACCTGGATGACGCAGGCCAAGGATTTCTCCGACAACGGCTACACACAGGACTGCGACATCTGGTCCGACGAGTGCACCGCGCAGATGTTCAAAGACGGCAAGGCAATGTGCTACTTTGGACCGGCCTGGTACTTCAACTTCTCCATGGGCAACGCGCAGGACGCGGAAAAGGGCTGCTTCGGCGACTGGGCGATCTGCGAAGGCCCGCAGGCACACTTCTGGGGCGGCACGTGGCTCCTGGCGCCTGCCGGTACGGATAACCCCACGATGGTTGCCGACATCATGAACACCTTCATCAACAACGAAGAGGTCTGCACGAACCTTGTCAAGAACGAGGCGCAGTTCTCCAACAACCAGAAGGTCAACGAGCTCGTAGCGCAGGACGAGAGCTACGGCAGCGACTTCCTTGGTGGTCAGAACGACATTGCGCTCTTCTGCAATCTTGCCAAGAACATCAAGTTCGAGAACAACACCATCTATGACCAGCTTCTGAACGAGGGCCTGCAGGCCAACTGGAGAGAGTACTGCAAGGGCACCGTCACCGAGGACGAGGCGATGAGCAACTTCTATAAATACATCAACGAAAAGTATCCGACCATCGTCACGCCGTAATTTCATACACATGCTTCCGGGGCAGGGCCGTTGCTCTGCCCCGGAAGGGCAATTCAGACGCGGTTTCGAACAGATCAGCCATGATCTGCTGGCAACTGAGTCCGAAACAGGAAGGAGAGGTCTTATGCAGACGACAAAGGCACCGAAGCTCAAAACAAAACGCTCGAAGATCAGCTACGCGAAATGGGGCTATATTTTTATCGCGCCGTTTTTTCTGGCCTATGCGCTGTTCCACTTTGCGCCGCAGATGCTGACGATCTACAACAGCTTTTTTGAAAACTACCGCGAGGGCCTGACACAGGTGGGGCCGAATTTCGTCGGTTTTAAAAACTATATCACGCTCTTTACGCCCGATAAAAACGGCACGATCGATATTCTGAAATATGCGGGGAATACGATCGTTCTCTGGCTCGGCTGCGCAGTTCCGCAGGTCGTGATCTCTTTGATGCTTGCGTGCTTTTTTACAAGCTATCGCCTGAAAATCCGTGGCCAGCAGTTTTTCAAGACTGTGATCTACATGCCGAACCTCATCATGGCCTCGGCGTTCTCGATGCTTTTCTACATGCTGTTTTCAAACGTCGGACCTGTCAACCAGATTCTGACGCAGGCAGGATGGATCGACGCGCCGATCGACTTTTTCAACATCCGCTTCACCGTGCGGAGCTTAATTAGCCTCATGAATTTCCTCATGTGGTTCGGCAACACGACAATTTTGCTCATGGCCGGTATCATGGGCATAGACCAGAGCCTTTTTGAGGCGGCGAACATTGACGGCGCGAGCTCCTTGCAGGTCTTTTTCAAGGTGACACTGCCGCTTTTGATGCCGATTTTAGTCTACACGGTCATCACTGCGCTCATCGGTGGCCTTCAGATGTTCGATGTGCCGCAGGTTCTGACAAACGGTCTTGGCACGCCGAACCGCAGCTCGACGACGCTTGTCATGTATCTCAACAACTATCTCAAGACAAGCAAAAACTACGGCATGTCCGGTGCGATCTCCGTCGTGATCTTCATCATCACGGGCCTTCTGAGCCTCGTGGTGTTCAAGTCGCTGACGAAGCAGGAAGAAAACTAAAGGGGGCGCTTGCAATGAAGAAAAATTCCACAGACAGCCGCAAAGCAAGAGCCATGCTGACCGTAAGCCGGGTTCTTGTGTACGCGCTTTTGATCTTCCTTTCGATCCTCTGCCTGTTTTCCTTCTACATGCTGATTATCAACGCATCCCGGACGAACGCAGACCTGCAGGGCGGCTTCAAGGCGCTGCCGCAGGGGCATTTTCTGGAGAATCTCATAAACGCGTGGAACGACAGCTCCATCAATATCCCGCGCGGCATGCTCAACAGCTTTGTGATTGCCGCCGCGACGGCGATCCTGTCCACCTACTTTTCCGCGCTGACCGCCTACGGCCTGCACGCTTACAATTTTAAGCTTAAGCGGCTCGCATTCCTGTTCATCATGGCAGTCATGGTCATTCCGAAGCAGGTTTCCGCCGCGGGCTTTGTCCAGCTGTGCTACAAGCTGAAGCTGACAAACAGCTATCTGCCGCTGATCCTTCCCGGCATTGCTGCACCGGTCGTATTTTTCTATATGATCCAGTACATGAAGAGCGTCCTTCCGATGGAGATCGTCGAGGCCGCGCGCGTGGATGGCTCGGGCGAATTTTTTACCTTCAACCGCATTGTGCTCCCCATGCTCAAGCCTGCCATTTCTGTGCAGCTCATCTTCACGTTTGTCGAGTCCTGGAACAACTACTTCCTGCCTGCGCTGCTTCTTGATAAGGCGGAAATGAAGACGGTTCCGATCATGATCGCGCAGCTGCGCGCGGCGGACTACTCGAAGTTTGACCTCGGCAAGGTGTATATGTTCATTCTGCTTGCGATTTTGCCGGTGCTGCTCGTGTACATCTTCCTCTCCCGCTATATCGTCAAGGGAGTCACCGCCGGCTCTGTCAAGGGCTGAGGCGCTGATTGCTGCAAAAAAACGTGCCCGCCCGCAGGATATTCCTGCGGGCGGGCATGTTACAGGCTGCTTTTTGAGACTCAGAAAAGCCCGTCCGGGCAGCAAAAAGCCCCCATCTGCCGGACGGCCGGACAAATGGGGCGCTGTTCATCGATCTGTATGGGGAGGGATTTTTTCAGGCGAGCCGCTTTTCGAGCGCATCGATCCGCTCCGACTGCGAGCGGACAACCGCCTTCAGAAGCTGCATATCGTCCTCCAGCTCCTCGACCCGCGTCTTCGGCGCCATGGTTTCCAGAAGCGTCCGCTGGCCCTCTGCCAGAAGCTTGAGGCTCGGCATGATCGTATTTTCGATGATCACCTGCATATCATGTACAGCGCCGCGCCGCGCTTCGTCTGCCATCTCTGTCATGCGCGCGTCTATGCGCTTTTCCATTTCTCCGAGATACTGTAAATCTTTTTCATCTAACATTTTATCATCCTTCCTGCGTCTATTATACGCGCGATCCTATACTTGTCAATTGTAAAAAAGCGGGTTGCGCGTGCGGGTCGGGGTTGAAATTTTGCGGAAGTATGCTAAACTGCGGAGGGTGCGGGCCGATAGCAGAAGGCCACGAAGCACAGGAGCGCTTGGAAAGGATGCAGAGCAATGACAAAAATCTTATTCGTTTGCCACGGCAACATCTGCCGCAGTCCGATGGCGGAATTCATCCTGAAGCACATGGTGCGTCAGGCGGGCTGGGAGAAGCAGTTTCTCATCGACTCGGCGGCTGTGAGCCGCGAAGAGATCGGGAACCCGGTCTACCCACCGGCCAAACGTGTGCTCATGGCGCACGGTATTGCCTGTGGGGCGCACGCGGCGCGGCAGATCACAAAAGCGGACTACAGCGCCTACGATCTTCTCATCGGCATGGACCGGAGCAATCTTTCCGGCATGCGGCGCGTGTTTGGCGGCGATCCGGAGGGGAAGTTCCGGCTGCTGCTGGACTTTGCGGGCGCGCCGCGCGATGTGGCGGACCCGTGGTACACCGACGATTTTGAGGCAGCCTATCGGGATATCGAAACCGGTTGCCGGGCGTTACTCGTACAGCTGACCGCTTGAACAGCAAAAAAGGCCGCCGCAGGTGCAAAAAACGCATCTGCGGCGGCTTTTTATGCAGGATGAAGCAGCTCCCTGCAGAGGGGAAGATCGATGAAAAAGCGGTTTTCGTGGTCCGCGCCCTCTGCCCGGATTTTTCCGCCGTGGCGCGAGACGATGCTTTCGGCGATGGACAGGCCGAGGCCGTAGCTTCCGTCCCGGTGCCTTGCGCCGTCCAGCCTTGCAAAGCGCTCGAAAATTTTCCGGCAGTCGGCGGGGGAGAGAGGGGCTCCAGTTGACGAGACGCACAGGCGGCAGCGGGTTTTGCCTTGGCGCGCAAGAGTGAGCTTCACAGCTCCACCGGATTCCGTGTATTTCTGCGCGTTGTCGAGCAGAATGTCCACACACCGCGCCAGCTGCGCCGCGTCACCCAGAACGAAGAGGCCGGGTTCCACGTCGTAGGAAAATGTCAGCCCGCGCTCAAAAAAGACCGGCTCAAACGGCAGGCACGCGTCCAGCGCCGTCTTGCTCCAGTCCAGCCGCTCGCGCGCGGAGGAAAGCCCGGCCTGATCGCTTCTGGCAAGGTCGAGAAGGCCGGAGACCAGCGCGCGCATTTGCGTAGCCGCCGTGAGGACGTTTGCAGAAAAGCGCTGCCTTGTTTCTTCACCCTGCGCCGATTGCAGAAGCTCTGCGTTTGTGAGGATGACGGAAAGGGGCGTTTTGAGCTCGTGCGACGCGTCGGCCACAAACTGCTTTTGCTGCCGCCACGCGAGCTCCACCGGCCGCACCGCCCATCTCGCCAGCAGCACGCTCAGCGCGAAGAATACCGCAAGGCTTCCAAGGCCAATGAGGACGCTCGTGTGGATGAGGCCATGGAGCGTCGCCTGCTCGGCGCTCGTGTCGGCAAAGACGTATTTTTCTCCGTCCGGCGTGACGGCCCTGAAAAATCGCAGGTGGTAGGAGGACAGAAGACCGTCGTTTTTCCCGTCTGCCTGCGCCGCAAGCACCAGCTCACGCAGGAAATCTTCGTCGGAAAGATCATAGAGGTCGCTGCCAGCGGTAGTGATCGTGCCGGTTTTGGAGACCTCCACCGTGAAAAACGGCAGACGGACTGAATCCGGCGCACTGCCCGGACGCTCCGGGCGCGATGGACGCAGGGCGACGGCCTGCATCATCTCGAAGCTGCTCTGCGCGAGGTCGGCTGCGGTAAAGTGATAGATGAGGCCAAAGATGCTGCCGAGCAGCAAAATGGTAAAGCTCATCATCATGAGGATGAACTTGACACGCAGCTTTTTCAGCATTCCTCCGAGACCTCCAGATGATAGCCGAGCCTGCGCACGGCCGCGATGCGCACGTTCGAGCCGATGGCCGCGAGCTTCTTGCGCAGAAAACCCACGTAGACCTCCACGTGATTTTCCACCGCGTTCGAGTCAAAGCCCCAAACCTTGGCAAGAAGCGCTTCCTTGGAAAGATTATTGCGCCCCGATTGGAGCAAAAAGCGCATCACGTCAAACTCCCGGGCAGACAGGCGGACGGCGTTTTCCCCGCACACGAGCGTGCAGGAGGCAAGGTCGAGGGCGGTATTGCCGAATGTCAACTCGTCGATTTGAGAACCCTGACGGCGCAAAAGCGCGTTGATGCAGGCCATGAGCTCGCGCATGTCAAACGGCTTCGTGAGATAGTAGTCCGCGCCGGCGTTCAGGCCCTCAATGCGGTCTTCGAGCTCAGACTTTGCCGTGAGCATCAGAATAGGCGTTGCGCAGCGGCTCCGGCGCACCTGCCGGGCCAGGTCAAAGCCATTGAGCTTCGGCATCATTACGTCCAGAATCAGAAGATCGTAGACACCGAGCTCGGCATATTCCTTCCCGGTTTCGCCGTCGTACGCAGTTTCTACCGTGAAGCCCTTCTGCTCAAGGGCTGTTTTGAGGGAATCTGCCAGAAGCACCTCGTCTTCTACAATCAGGATTTTCATCGCAAGACCTTCTTTTCCGCGTTCGTTCAGCTTTCTTTCAGTATACTACCACGCGAAGCTGAAAGAAAGCTGAAATTCCGGCAGTTTACAGTTTGTTTACAGCCGGGCACGCAAATTTTCAGACTCCTTTCAGCGTCCGGTGCTATGCTTACAGCCAGAAATCCCCGAGCGAAACGCGGAAAGGAGAACATGCCATGACGGATTATCGCCACGAGTGGAAGATCGAGCTTTCGCCATCCGATCTTCTCATTTTGCGGCAGAGATTGCGGCGGGTTTTGCATCCGGACGCGCATGCGGTGGATGGGCGGTACCTGATCCGGAGCTTGTATTTTGATACGCCGGAGGACCGGGCGCTGCGCGAAAAGATAGACGGTGTGTCGCGGCGGGAAAAATTCCGCATCCGGTATTATAACGGCGACGTATCGTGCATCCATCTGGAGAAGAAATCGAAAATCGCGGGGCTGGGGCGCAAGGACATGGCTGTTTTGCAGCCGTGGCAGGCGCAGGAGATCGTGGACGGCAGGCTCTCGTGGATGGCGGAAAGCGGGATGCCGCTTGTGACGGAGCTCTACGGAAAAATGTGTGCCGAGCGATTGCGGCCAAAAACGATCGTCGACTACACGCGCGAGCCCTTTGTCTATGCCCCAGGAAATGTCCGCGTGACGCTGGACTATAACATCCGGACCGGGCTCAGCTGCACGGATTTTTTGAACGTCAGCTGTCCGACCATTCCGGTTCCGGAGAACCCCGCGATTTTGGAGGTCAAATGGGACGAGTTCCTGCCGGACGTGGTGCGCGATATCGTCCAGCTGCCGGGCAGACGCGCGGGCGCGTTTTCCAAGTATGCGGCGTGCCGGATGTACGACTGACAATATTGAAAAGCGGCTGCTTTTTGCGCGGCATGACAGAGTAATTAAGAGTAGAAGGAGAAAAATGCTATGACATTCAATGACATTTTCAAATCGAGCTTTCTCGAGAACGTGACGGCGGTGAGCCTGCTTGATATGGCGCTGGCCCTGGCGCTGGCGTTCGGGCTCGGCATGTTCATCTTTCTGGTGTACAAAAAGACGTATCAGGGCGTGATGTACTCGTCGAGCTTCGGCGTGACGCTGGTCGCGCTGACGATGATCACGACGCTTGTCATCCTGGCGGTGACATCGAACGTCGTTTTGTCCCTTGGCATGGTGGGCGCGCTTTCTATCGTCCGCTTCCGCACGGCGATCAAGGAGCCGCTGGACATTGCGTTTTTGTTCTGGGCGATCGCCGTCGGTATCGTGCTGGCCGCGGGGTTTATTCCGCTGGCGGTGTTCGGAAGCGTGATCATCGGTGTGATGCTCCTTGTATTTGTGAACCATAAGAGCCACCAGAATCCCTACATGCTTGTGCTGCAATGCGCGGACGCGCAGGCGGAGCAGACGGCGCTCAGCTACCTGACGGCGGAAACGAAGCGCTGCGTTATTAAGAGCAAGGCCGCGCAGGCGGGGAACATCGAGCTGAACGTTGAGGTGCGGCTCAAGAGCGAGGACACGTCGTTTGTAAACGGGCTTGCCGCGACGCCCGGCGTATCGAGCGCGGTGCTCGTCAGCTACAACGGCGACTACATGGGCTGAAAACCATGGCGGCGCACAAAAAAATAGACAGGATTTGCTGCGCCGTGCTGATTCTGTCTTTGATTGTAACGATTTTATTCATGAACGGCGAGGCCCTCGGCTTGCAGGCAAGCGCGGCGGCGCTTGGCTATGAGACGCGGCTTTTCGACACGACGAGGGTACACACGATCGATATCGTGATGGACGACTGGGACACGTTCATCGAGGGCTGCGAGGACGAGGAATATGAGCCCTGCGCAGTGGTCATCGACGGCGAATCCTATAAAAATGTTGCCATTCGCGCGAAGGGAAATACGTCCCTTTCCTCTGTCCGGCAATTGGGAAGCCAGCGCTACAGCTTCAAAATCGAGTTTGATCACTACGACAGCGGGAAAACCTACCACGGACTCGACAAGCTCTGCCTCAATAACCTCATTCAGGACAACACCATGATGAAGGACTATCTGGCCTACCGGTTGATGGGGAACTTCGGCGTTGCAAGCCCGCTTTGCAGCTACGTCTATATCACTGTCAACGGTGAAGACTGGGGGCTTTATTTAGCGGTCGAGGGCGTGGAGGATGCGTTTTTGGAGCGGAACTACGACAAAGAGGCGGGCGAGCTCTATAAGCCGGATTCGATGTCTTTTGGCGGCGGCCGCGGCAACGGCAAAGGCTTCGATATGGAGAACTTCGACTTTGACGCGGACGGATTTGAACCACCCGAGCAGGGAGATTTCACGCCCGGAGACTTCCCCGGCAGTCCGCCGGGAGATTTCCAACCATCGGACAATGCGGACGGAACGCCGCCCGAAAAGCCGGATGCAGCGGCAGATGAAGAAGCTTCGGCGGCAGCAGATGAGACCGGGACCGATGCGGAGGCTTCTGCGCAGACAGGCGAAACCCGGAGCCGTCCTGAAATGCCGGGCGGCGGCTTTGGCGGCGGAAACGGGTCAGACGATGTGAAGCTGCAATATATTGACGACGATCCGGAAAGCTACCCGAATATCTTTGACAACGCGAAGACCGATGTGTCCGGCAAGGACGAAAAGCGGCTGATCGCGAGCCTCAAGAAGCTCTCTTCGTATGAGGACCTGGAGGACGTTCTGGACATGGACGCGGTGCTGCGCTATTTCGTCGTCCACAATTTCGTCGTGAACGGCGACAGCTACACGGGCTCGATGATCCACAACTACTATCTCTACGAGCAGGACGGCAAGCTCTCCATGCTCCCGTGGGACTACAATCTGGCCTTCGGCGGCTTCCAGGGAAATGATGCGGAAAGCGCGGTCAACGACCCCATCGACGATGTGCTCTCCGACCGGCCGATGCAGGCGTGGATGTTCTCAAGCGAGGAATACACCGCGCTGTATCATGAATACTATGAGGAATTTTGGCAGTCGGCGGATATCGACGGCCTCATCGACGAGGCGTACAGCCTGATTGCGCCGTATGTTGAAAAGGACCCGACGAAGTTCTGTACGTATGACGAATTTGAAAC
>CALCJW010000176.1:0-3965 GCA_937967235.1 uncultured Clostridia bacterium | reverse complement strand
TTGCCCGTAAAACAGTTGTGATTTTGCGGCTGGAGTCACGAACATACCACTCGTTGAACATACGTCGTTCGGGAAGGTGAAGCGCAAACAGCAAAAATCCAGTATTCATGCGGGTTTGCGGCGAGATGGCTCTCGATCAGATAGCTCTCTTTCAGACGGTCAAGGGGCAGAAACCACAATCGCATAGTTGTTTTCATGGGAGAATGGCGGTAGCTGCGGTCATTCTCCCTTTTTTCGTTCCTGCCGCTTTCAACGAGGAGGAACACGAATATGGAAGAACCGAAAAGCACAGCAAAGCGCAGGGCAAAGACCGTTGCGGCTGCGCAAGAGGATAAAATCACGCTGCTCCCGCTGTCGGAGCTGCACGACTTCCCCAACCACCCCTTCAAGGTGCGGGACGACGAGGCCATGCAGGAAACGGCGGAGAGCATCCGGCAGTACGGCGTTCTCGTTCCCGCCATCGTCCGTCCCCGTGAGGACGGCGGCTACGAGATCATCGCCGGACATCGGCGCAGGCACGGCAGCGAGCTGGCGGGGCTTTCCACCATGCCCTGCATCGTGCGGCAGATGGATGATGACACCGCCACCATCCTCATGGTGGACAGCAACATCCAGCGTGAGAATATCCTGCCCTCTGAACGGGCGCAGGCGTATAAAATGAAGCTGGAGGCTATCCGCCGCAAGGCTGGCAGACCGGCAAAAACTGCCGAAATAGACGGCAAAAATAATTCCCGACAAGTTGTCGGGAATTTAGAAAGCGCAGATATTGTTGGACAGGAAGCCGGTGAAAGCGGTAGACAGGTGCAACGCTACATCCGCCTGACCGAACTCACCCCGGAGCTTCAGCAGATGGTGGACGAGAAGAAGATCGGCATGACCCCCGCCGTGGAAATCTCCTACCTCAAGCCGGAAGAACAGCAGATGCTCCTGACCGCCATCGACAGCGAACAGGTAACACCCTCGCTTTCGCAGGCGCAGCGTATGAAAAAGCTCTCCCGCGACGGCAAACTCAACGACGACACCATGCTGGACATCATGATGGAGCAAAAAAAGCCGGAGGGCTACAACGTCGTTCTCTCGGCGGACAAGCTGCGCAAATACTTCCCGCGCTCCTATACGCCGCAGAAGATGGGGGAAACCATCCTCAAGCTGCTGGACGCATGGCTGCGCAAGCGCCAGCGTGACCAGTCCAGATAACCGAATACGACCGCAGACAACCACGACACCGACCGGGCAGAGAGCTTTCTTTGCCCGGTTTTGTCATATCCAGAGAGGAGCAAAGCCATGTATATCAACACGTTCAAGTATAAGCCGGAGGACGTTTCCTGCGTCCTCTGTACGGAATATGTCAAAAAGCTGGGCTGCACCGCCCTGTCCTGCCCCTGCCTTGCCGAGCGCATGGAGGCCGGTACGGTGGGCTATGCGGAGGCCGTCGCGGAGCTGTTCCCGCTGCACCCACGCCTGACGCCGCGCATCCTCCGCCTTGTCGCCGGCTTCCCCGGCTCGCTGTGGCAGGACGAGCAGCACAAGCGCCGCTTCGCCTATCTCCGCACCCTGCTGGGCTACCGGAAAAAGCGGGACACGCCGGTATTCCTTGCCGCGCTGTATCTGCTGACCTCCAATCAGGAGCTTGCGGACAGGACCTTCAACTGCTTCTTCCGCAGCGGCATCGACTTCCGCTACGCCAGAAGGCGCGGCATCTCACCCCACGACTACACGCTGCTCATGGCGGCGAAAAGCCTTTACTGCCATACGGCGGAGGTCACGCAGGGCGACCTTGCGGAGCCGCAGATCATCCCGGACGAAGCGTTCCGCCTGCTCATCAACGCACTGCTCATCGCCCGTTTCGGGCTGGACGCCCTGAAAATCACCGCAAGACGTGGACAGCGGGAGTATACCCTCCGCCGCCTCATCCGCCGCGAAGCAGGGGCAAACGCTCCGTCTGCGGGGCTGCTTTTTCCCTCTGAGGGGAGGTGAACGCCGTGGCAGTATTTCGCGTGGAGAAGAACCACAATTACACGGTCATGTCCAATTACCACCTGCGGGACACCGGTCTGACGCTGAAAGCCATCGGTCTGCTGTCCAAGATGCTCTCCCTGACAGACGAGTGGGACTACACCACCCGCGGGCTTGCCGCCATCTGCAAGGAGGGAGTGGACGCCATCGGCGCGGCGCTGAAAGAGCTGGAGGCCAGAGGCTACCTTGTCCGCCGCCAGATTCGTGACAGTAAAGGCAGGATCACCGACACCGAGTACACCATCTATGAATCGCCGCATACGCCTCCGCCGGATACGGCTTCACCAGATACGGAAAACCCGTATCTGGATACCCCGGATACGGACGAGCCATATACGGAAAAGCCCGCGCAATTAAATAAAGATAGAAGAAATAAAGAAAAAGAAATTCCTGATGAATCTATTACGGACACATCAAATCCTGATCCAATCTATCCCCCAGCCCCCTTGCAGGGCGCAGGATATGACGGGATGGGATACGAGGAAGCGCGAGAGATCGTCAGAGAAAATATCGAGTACGACATTCTGGTGCAGGATCCGCGGCAGGATAGGGAGCAGCTTGATGAGGTGGTGGACCTCATTGCGGAGACCCTCTGCTCCCGCAGACAGACCATCGTGGTGGCCGGAGACGAGTACCCGTCTGAGATGGTGAAGGAGAAGCTGCTGCGCATTACCGCCTCCCACATCGAGTACGTCTTTGACTGCCTGAAGCAGAACACCACCTACGTCCGCAACATCAAGAAATACCTGCTGGCGTCGCTGTTCAACGCGCCCAGCACCATCGGAAGCTACTATTCCGCCCTCGTCAACCACGATATGTACGGCGACGGGCTGCGCGGCAGATGAGCGCTGGCTTCCACCGGCATTTATCCAATCACGAACAAAGGAGGGATGACCCTTGCAGGAGGAAGTGGAAAACAGAGCGGTCACGCTGGTCATCAGCGCGACAAAGCTCACCGGGCTGCTGCTGAAAGCCGCCATTCTCAAATATCTTGCCAGCCGCAAGGAGAAAAAGCTGGCAAAGGCGCGCGCCGCGCCGGAAAAGCCCACCGGCAAGCAGACGGTGAAGCAGCTCATCGGGCAGAATCAGGGCGTATCCAATATCGAGATCACCGACAGCAATATCAAATCCTTTGAGCGCGTGGCACGGAAATACGGCGTGGATTTCGCTCTGAAAAAGGATAAGTCCGGGGATATTCCCAAATACCTTGTTTTTTTCAAAGCACGCGACGCCGACGCTTTGACGGCGGCGTTCCGGGAATACACTGCAAAAGAGGTCAAGCGGGCCTCGCAGGACAAACCCTCGGTGCTGGAGCAGCTCCGTGCGCTCAAGGCGAAGGTGCTGTCCCTTACGCCGGACAAAGCCCGGAACAAGGATAAGGGGCTGGAGCTATGAAACAGATCAACGTAAAAAAGCTCCTGCTTCCCAACCTCCCCTACGTTTTTATCGCGCTCTTTGCCACCAAGCTGGGGCAGGCGGCGCGGCTGGCTCCCGGCGCGGACTTCTCTCAAAAGGCGCTGCACATCATGGAGGGCTTCGCCGCCGCGTTCCAATCGGCGCTGCCCAGCTTTCACCCCATCGACCTGTGCGTGGGCATTGCCGCCGCCCTGCTCATCCGGCTTGCCGTCTACGTCAAGGGGAAGAACGCGCGGAAGTTTCGGAAGAATATCGAGTATGGTAGCGCAAGATGGGGCAACGCAGAGGACATCAAGCCCTATGTAGACCCCACCTTTGCCAACAACGTCATTCTCACCCAGACGGAGCGGCTGACCATGAACAGCCGACCCAAGGACCCGAAAACGGCGCGGAACAAGAACGTACTGGTGGTGGGCGGCTCCGGCAGCGGCAAGACGCGGTTTTTCATCAAGCCCAACCTCATGCAATTACACAGTTCATACGTTGTCACCGATCCAAAAGGCAGCATCGTGGTCGAATGTGGAAAATTACTC
>CALCJW010000175.1:0-4102 GCA_937967235.1 uncultured Clostridia bacterium | reverse complement strand
CGTACTTGAAAACATCGTTGCTATTGAACTGCTTCGGCGCGGATATGAGGTCTATGTCGGGGTCTTATACAAGAAGGAGATAGATTTTGTTGCCATAAAACGCAACGAAAAGCTCTATATTCAGGTTTCAGACAACATCAGCGACGAGAAAACCTTTGAGCGCGAAGTAACCCCCCTGCTTCAAATCAAGGACGCTTATCCGAAGCTGGTACTCGCCAGGATCAGAGATGAAGCGTACCAGTATGAGGGCATTCAGATCATCGATATTGCGGACTGGCTGGCGGAGCAGCCATCTGCTTCCCAAAAATGAAAATAATTTGATTTTGGGAAACAGCAATGGAGGGAGTTATGGCAAAGAAGTGCGGACGCTACTGCAAGGTGTGCGGAGAATTCAAGGCGAACGAGCGCTTTTCGGGCAGAGGCCATGCGGCGCACATCTGCAAGAAGTGCGCTGCGCTGCCTGCCGCGCAGCGGTCTGAGGATATGACGCTCACAAAGCTGTGGAACCTGCCGTGGCAGCTCTCCGCTCAGCAGCGGGACTGGCTCAAAGGGCTGCGAAACGACAGCCGCACGGAGGTGGCTTCCACCGCCCGTGAGCTGTATGCAGACCGTTTCCCATATGCGGCGCGAAACGAGCGGAAAAAGCTGCTCCAAATCAGCCATATGGACTTTGCCGTCTGTGGCGAGGTCTTTGACGAATACGGCGACGGCTGTTACAGGGAGCTTCAATTCACTCTCGACCGGAAAGAACACGCGGTTTGGCTCCGGCAGGGAGACGAGACGGCGCAGGTCACTCTGACAATAAAGGAGATGCGCAAGCTGCTGAACGTCATCGTCAACAACTATGAGGTCTTTTGCTGGGAGAGTGATTACGGCGTTTCCAACTCAGACGACCTTTGGGAAGATGCTTGGGACGAGGAAACAACGGCTGAACAGGAGCTTCTCGATGAACCCGAAGATGAAGATTCCCCATCATGGGAGGTTTCAATATGCTATCTGAATGGCGAAACACAGGACATCTGCGGGTACGATGATCTGCCCGACCGGGTAAACGAGCTGACGCTGGAGTTGCTTTCCCTGTTTGAGGATGAATCTCATGCGGAGGACTTTGAATCCGAAGATGGATAAAAGCGTCTCTTCCCTTACACTCTATTTCCCAAAATCGAAAAAATATTGATTTTGGGAAATAGAACATCGACATACAAGAGAGAGCGTCCCGTTTCCTGCATAGGATTCGGGACGTTTTCGGATATACCGCCCTTACATAGAGCGTCCGTTCCGGGCGCTCTAAATTTATGCCATGAAGGAGGAGCAATATGCCGAGCAAGCTACAAACGTATATGCAGATGGCGGACGAGGCGCAGCGGCAGATCACCGGCAGCTACCGGGGCTGGACGGGCTTTCTCACCACCGCCGCAAGGCTGTACAAATACCCCTACGCCGAGCAGGTCATGATCCACGCCCAGCGTCCGGACGCCACCGCCTGCGCGGAGTACGACTTCTGGAACGAAAAGATGGGCCGGTATGTCCGCAGGGGCTCCAAGGGCATCGCCCTCATCGACAGCAGCGGCGAAAGGCCGAGGCTTCGGTATGTGTTCGACGTGTCGGATACGGGTGGCAGAGAATTTCCCAAGAGCCGCTACCTGTGGGAATACCGGGCGGAACACGCGGACGCGGTAAGCGCCATGCTGGAAAGCCGCTACGGTGTGGACGGAAAAGGAGGGCTTCCCGACCAGCTTGAGCGCATCGCGTCTCAGCTTGCGGAGGAATACTGGCGGGACTATAAGCGGGATATCCTCGCCATCGTTGACGATTCCTTTCTTTACGGGTATGATGAGTTCAACGTAGGAGCGGCCTTTCAAAGCGCCGCCGCCGTCAGCATCGCCTACTCGCTCATGTCCCGCTGCGGGCTTGAAGCGGACGACCGCTTCGAGCATGAGGATTTCCTGAGCATCTTCGATTTCAACACCCCGGAAGCCGCCGCCGAGCTGGGCACGGCGGTGAGCAGGATCAACGGAGAGGTGCTGCGGCAGATCGAAGTCACCATCAAGAATTACGAGCGCGAGAAACTCGCGGAAAGGAGCCATAGCCATGACAGAACTGACCTACACCAAGAACGGGGACTACCTGATTCCCGACCTGACGCTGAGCGAGACGCCGGAGGACGCGAGACCCCTGGGCAAGTACGGGAGACTGCGCAGGAGCTACCTTCAGGAGCACAGACCGGGGCTGTACAGCCGTCTGGTGCTGTCGGAGAAGCTGTTCCCGCACCTGCGGGAGATCGACGAGACGGCGAACCGGAGGCTGGAGCAGATGATGCCGGAGCTGATGAAGTCGGCGGGCGTGACGGAGGAGCTGAAAGCCCGCGACCAGATGAAATGGGTGGGCCTGATGAACAGCCTGAAAGCGCAGGCGGAGGAGATCATTCTCAGCGAGCTGGTGTACAACTGAGCAATGACGCGCCGGAAGCGGAACCGGCGCAGCCCCCAATACCGCAGGCATACCAGCTGAGCCTGTTCCCCACGGAGGAAGAACAAATCGCATATATCGCAGAAGCGGAGAGCTACACGCCCTCCGCTTTTTCCATGTCCATCCCGCAGGCGGATATCGACCACATTCTGCGTATGGAGGGCAACGCCGACTATGCCCGCATGAAGATCGCCACGGAGTTCTCCAAGGGCAAGAGCGTGGAAGAAATCGCGGCGTTTCTTCAAAGCAGCTTCCACGGCGGCAACGGCGTTGTCACCGAAAACGGCAGATATTCCGCGTGGTACGCCGACGATGGCATCCACATCGCCAATGGGGACGCGGCAAGATACCTGACCTCCGCAAAGGTCGTAAGCTGGCAGGAGGCGGCGGAGCGCATCGGGCAGCTTCTCACTCAGGGCGAATACGCAACCAATGTGGAGCTTGCGGAAGCGCCGGGGCATGAGCGCGCGGAGCTGGCGCAGGCCGTATGGTATCTCCGGCAGGATTTAAGTGAAAAGGCACGGACGCAGGGCTATCTCTCCTGCCTGTCGGATATGCGGGGCGGCGGTTTCCCGGAGGAAACGGCGCGGCTTGCCGAGCGGCTGACAGACCCCGCGTTCCGCGAAGTCCTCATGGATGATTTTTCACAGCTCCGATCCGACTACCAGGAGGACAGGAGCCTGCTGCGCTTCCATTACCACAAGCCGGACAAAATCGAGCAGGGTTTGCGGGAGCTGTCCCTGCCCCGCAGGGAGTACCGCACCGAAATGGCGGAGATTCCCGCTGTGCAGCGGTTCATTACGGAGGACGAGATCGCCGCGACCCTGACCCGCGGCAGCAATATTGAAGGGAGCAAGGGGCGCATCTACGCCTATTTCAAAGAAAAGCACAGCCCCAAAGAGCAGGCGGACTTCCTGAGAAAGGAATACGGCATTGGAGGCAGCTCCCACGCGGTATCCGGCGCGTCCCACAGCGGTGAGGATCACAGCGGCAAGGGCGTCAGCTTGAAAAAGCAGGACTGCCCGGAAATTCAACTGAACTGGGCGAACGTCGCCAAGCGTATCTCCGAGCTGATCCGCAAAGACCGTTTCCTGACCCCGGAGGAAAAGACACAGTACGAGCAGTTTCAGCGGCAGACCGCAGCGCGAAGTGCAGCATGGAATGACTACAATGCCGTAAAGGAAGCCCACCCGGACGACCTCGTGCTGTTTCAGGTGGGCGATTTCTTTGAGTTGTACGGTGAGGACGCAAAACAGGCGGCGGGGTTGCTGGATATGAACCTGACCTCCCGCAGTATCCCCGGTGCTGGCCGTGTGGAGATGTGCGGCGTACCGTCGCACAATTTAGAAATGTATGTGGAGAAATTGCGCGATAAGTATGATGTGACGATTGCCGAAGCGCCGGACTTTAGAGGTGAGCGCCACATTTACACGCTGCGCTCTATCGACCATGAAGCAGAAGCCGCAATCAATGCTTATGAAGCGGAGTTCGGCGCGGACGGCACAAGGGTGTTCCGCGACCCCGCCGCAGAGCAAGTTCAGCCCACGGTGCAGGAACGTTTGGAGCATTACAGGCCGGTGGTGATGGCAGCGGTTTCGGAGGATACGGCCTATCGCAACGCCTGCGGTCACTC
>CALCJW010000174.1:0-9101 GCA_937967235.1 uncultured Clostridia bacterium | reverse complement strand
TCAAGGACTTTTTCCGCTTAATCGAAATTTTTTTGCTTAACTTAATGGCATTACCTCCTTCGTCTCAGGTTTCAAATTTAAGAAAAGAAAAAAGCGGCGTTTCAACCCTCTTTTCACGAGAGAGCGAAACGCCGCTTCATTTTGTATCTTGGTTTGTATTTCAATATTTCGTCAGATTGCGAATAGACCGGTACAGTATCTTGTGGTATGATGCCAACGTTTGTTGTTTGAGCTTTGCAGAGGAGGGCAATCACCATGCAGTACACCGATAACGAGGCCGCATTGATCGGCGGCCTGATTTCAAACTATTTCTTCCAGCCGTCCGTGGATGCAAAGCTCCGCGAATCCTATCGCCGGGTGCTGCGCCATCTGCATGAGAACACACTCTCTGCGTCTGATCTGAGCCGCATTCAGAACCCATTGACCTTCCTGTCGCCGCTCTGCCGGGACACCCGCGAAGCCCACAAGGACATGATGGGTGTGACATTAAAAACCGATGCTCTGCTGAGAGCCAGCAGATAAACGACCACCCGCTGAACTGGCAGCGGGTGTTTTGCTTTCTCGCGTCCCAGCATCGCCAATACGCTGTGATTTCGTCCTGGGACGGGCGGAGGAGGCTTGCCTGCGGTCTTAACGTCTGAAACGTCGCACAGCTGGCTAACGCGCTGGTATCTGTGCTTGGAGTGAGTGTTTGGCAAGACCAACAAAAACGCCGGTCGAAATTCTACATTTTGCCGAGAGCAAAAAAGAGCCGCTTTCCCGAAAAATTCCCGGAAAAGCGGCCCAAAATCGCGTGGGTAAAGGTTCAAGTCCACTGATTTTGCCAAAACCCTTTTTGATATCTTTTTTTCCAACTTCAAAAAATGGGCGCAAAAAAACCCGGAAGCCGTTGAAACTTCTGGGTTTTTCGCGTAGATATCTTTTTTGGTTCTACTAGATGGTGGACAGTACAGGACTCGAACCTGTGACCCCATGCACGTCAAGCATGTGCTCATACCAGCTGAGCTAACTGTCCATCGCAGGAGTTATTATACAAAAGCTCCCGGCATTTGTCAAGGACATTTTTTCGTTTTGCCCTACTTTTTCTCCAGGTACCACGCAATGAGAAGATCCGCAGCCTCGCCGTAGCTCTGCACGCCGGCTTCCTCGGAGAAAGCCTTGAGATACGTATCGTTGACCTTCGTAGCCGCGTCCTGGACCTTCCCCTCGTACTGCGCGTAATGGGTATTGGCCGCCTGAATGTCTGCGCGCACGCCCTCTTTGAGGCTCTGCCAGATTTCACTTGCCGCTGTTTTGTCGGCCTTATAGAGCGCATTGTGGCAGTAGACATAGGCCGCGATCGCGCCGGAATACTGAAACTCCGGGCTCTCGTTTTCCATGCACGCAAGATACGCGCAGAAATTTGCGCCATCCTCGGCGGCGACCGTCTGCCGGTGCGCAAGCTCATGGCACATCGTAAACGGGAGCCAGACTTCGTAGGTGTCCGGGTTCACGCAGGCTTCCCCCGTGAAGCAGACGAAAATGCCCGTGATGCCGAACTGGCTGAACATGCGCCAGGTTGCAAGCTTCTTGACCGGGTCGTGAGAGCCCGTGAACAGCTCGTAGCGCGCCGCCAGCTTGTCATAGCCCGCGCCGGCTTGCTTTGAAAGCTCCTCAAAGGACGAAAGCTGCGCAAGTCCCTGATCATCCCGCGAAACATCGTCCGCCAGAGCGTTTACCTGCGCGGCATAATATCTCGTCGCGTCCGTCAGTTCCTGCTTCGTGTATTCGCGCACGGAAAGACCCAGCTGTTCGCCGACCGTGGGGCCAAAGTGGTTGAGCCCCCAGAGCGCGACAAACAGGAACAGCCCCACGCACACGCTCAGCACGATCCCCGCCAGCCAGCACAAAAAGCTCCTGCGCTGCGTGAAGATGCGCACGAACGTGTATAAAAGCCACAAAACCGCAAGCCCCGCCAGAAGCTCCCACACAGCAAGCGGAATGGCGCTCGTCACCGAGCTGATGCCGGACAGGAGCTTTCTGGAGAGCTCCGGGTAAAACGAAAACACCAGCGCGGGCGCGTATTTTGCCGCCAGCACCAGAAGCACAGTCAAAACAAGAAAGATGGCCGACAGCAGCAGCCTTCCGATGGTTCTCACGTAAAAAACGTTCCTTTCCGATTGGGATACGAGAGAGTATACCACAAATTCCGAAAAAACAAAAGATTGTCTTGCCTTTTTCTTTCCAGCATTGTTGACTTTGAGACACTTTTCATTATAATGTATCTTATCAAATCACGTCAGGAGGACGGATGTAAGCATGAAAAATTCCGAAAAGACCCTCGATATGATCGTCAATCTCTGCAAGAACCGCGGCTTTGTCTTCGCGGGCAGCGAAATTTACGGCGGTCTGGCCAACAGCTGGGACTACGGCCCGCTCGGCGTCGAGTTCAAGAACAACGTCAAAAAGGCATGGCTCAAGAAGTTCGTGCAGGAAAGCCCGTACAACGTCGGCCTCGACGCGGCCATCATCATGAACCCGCAGACCTGGATCACGACCGGCCATGTCGCAAGCTTCTCCGACCCTCTGCTCGACTGCAAGGCCTGCAAGGCCCGTCACCGCGCCGATAAGCTCATTGGAGACGAGCACCCCGAGGTGAACGTCGACGCGATGAGCTTTGACGAGATGGACAAGTTTATCGCCGAACACGAGGATGTCGTCTGCCCCGTCTGCGGCAAGCACGACTTTACCCCCATCCGCAAGTTTAACCTCATGTTCAAGACGGCCATCGGCGTGACCGAGGACTCGTCTTCGACCTGCTATCTGCGCCCGGAGACCGCGCAGGGTATTTTCGTCAACTTCGCGAACATTCAGCGCACGACAAGGCGCAAGCTCCCGTTCGGCGTCTGCCAGATCGGCAAGGCCTTCCGAAACGAGATTACCCCGGGCAACTTCACGTTCCGCACACGCGAATTTGAGCAGATGGAGTGCGAATTCTTCTGCAAGCCCGACACCGACCTCGAGTGGTTCGCCTACTGGAAGGACTACTGCAAGAACTGGCTGCTGAGCCTCGGCATCAAAGAAGAGAACCTGCGTCTGCGTGACCATGAGCCTGCGGAGCTTGCGTTCTATTCCCGTGCCACGACCGATATCGAATACGCCTTCCCGTTCACCGACTGGGGTGAGCTCTGGGGCATTGCCGACCGCACGAACTACGACCTTGGCCGCCATCAGGAGGCCTCGGGCAAGAGCCTCGAGTACTTTGACCCCGAGACGAACGAACACTATATCCCGTACGTCATTGAGCCGTCGCTCGGCTGCGACCGTGTGGCGCTGGCGTTTTTGTGCGAGGCGTATGACGAAGAACACCTTGTCGACAGCAAGGGGAAAGAAGACGTGCGCACGGTGCTGCACCTGCACCCGTTCCTCGCACCCTACAAGGCGGCCGTCCTGCCCCTTTCCAAGAAGCTCTCCGAGCCCGCGCGGAAGATCCAGGAGGAACTCTCCAAGGAATTCATGATCGACTTCGACGACTCTGGCTCCATCGGCAAGCGCTATCGCCGCGAGGACGAGATCGGCACGCCGTACTGCATCACGGTCGACTTTGCGACCGTCGGCGATGAGAACACCCCGGCCGACAACGCCGTCACCATCCGCGACCGCGACACCATGGAGCAGGTGCGCGTTCCCATCGCGGAGCTCAGAAGCTGGCTGCGCGAAAAAGTCGCATTCTGATACCGCATTTCACCCGGAACTGAGGATCTTCTCGGTTCCGGGTTGTTTTTCACAAAAATTCAGCTTACTTTTGGCGCATCCCATAAGAAAAAGTCCGCTTGTCCGGTAGAAATTTCAGTAGGTTTCCTGTATAATAAAAATAACTATCCGCCGCGCCCCGGAAACGTTTCCGCGTGCGCAGACCGGAACTTGCCTCCGCAGTCTTTTGCGGCGAACAAAGGAGTGAAGAATTTGGCCGAATCGGAATATGTCATTGAGATGCTGAATATCACAAAGGAATTCCCCGGCATCCGCGCCAATGACAACATTACCCTCCAGCTGAAAAAGGGGGAAATTCACGCGCTGCTCGGCGAAAACGGCGCCGGCAAATCGACCCTGATGAGCGTGCTCTTTGGCCTGTATCAGCCCGAGAGCGGCGTCATCAAGAAGAACGGACAGGTCGTCAGGATCAGCGACCCCAACGACGCGAACGACCTCAACATCGGCATGGTACACCAGCACTTCAAGCTGGTCGAGTGCTTCTCGGTGCTCGACAACATCATCCTCGGCGTGGAGCCCAATAAAGCGGGCTTTTTGCAGAAAAAGCAGGCGCGGGAAAAGGTCCTCGCCCTGTCGCAGCAGTACGGCCTGCGCGTCGACCCGGACGCAAAGGTAGAGGATATCTCCGTCGGTATGCAGCAGAGAACCGAAATTCTCAAGATGCTCTACCGGGACAACGAGATTCTGATCTTCGACGAGCCGACGGCAGTTCTGACCCCGCAGGAGATCGACGAGCTCATGCAGATCATGAAAAATCTCGCGGCGGAAGGGAAGTCCATCCTTTTCATCTCCCACAAGCTCGCAGAAATTATGGCCGTCGCCGACCGGTGCACAGTGCTGCGCAAGGGTAAATGCATCGGCACCGTCAACACGCGCGAGACGACCATGGAGGAGCTCTCTTCCATGATGGTCGGAAGGCAAGTCAATTTCAAGGTGGACAAGCAGGATAAAGCGCCCGGCGAGGTCGTGCTGGAGGTCAAGAACCTCACGGTCCCCTCGAAGCTCCACAAGAATAACGCTGTCAAGAACGTGAACCTTCAGGTGCGCCGGGGCGAGATTGTCTGTCTTGCCGGCATCGAGGGCAACGGCCAGACGGAGTTTGTCTACGCGCTGACGGGCCTTGAAAAGCAGTCGGCGGGCGAGATCACGCTCTGCGGCAAGGACATTTCCCACGTGTCCATCCGCCAGCGCTCGAAGGACGGCATGAGCCACATTCCCGAAGACCGGCACAAGCACGGCTTAGTCCTCGATTTTACGCTCGAGCAGAACATGGTCCTCCAGCGCTACTGGCAGCCGGAGTTCCAGAAAAACGGCTTCATCAATTTCCCTGCCGTCCGCGCTTACTCCGACCGCCTCATCGAGCAGTACGACGTGCGCTCGGGCCAGGGGTCCAGCACGGTGGTGCGCAGCATGTCCGGCGGCAACCAGCAGAAGGCGATCGTCGCGCGCGAGATCGATAAGAACCCGGAACTTCTTGTGGCCGTGCAGCCAACAAGAGGCCTCGACGTGGGCGCGATCGAGTACATCCACAAGCAGCTCGTCTCCGAGCGCGACGCTGGCAAGGGCGTTCTGCTCGTGTCGCTGGAGCTCGACGAGGTCATGAACGTCTCCGACCGCATTCTCGTCATGTACGAGGGCGAAATCGTCGGTGAGTTTGACCCGAAGAATGTGACCGTGGAAGAGCTCGGCCTGTATATGGCCGGCGCAAAGCGGATGTAAGGAGGGCGCAAAATGAAAAAGAAAACACTGCTGCAGTCCTCCGGCTTTGTGACGCTGTGCGCAAGTCTGGTCTGCATTGTCATCGGCCTTCTGGTGGGCTTTTTGGTTCTGCTGCTGCTTGGCGGCGAAAAGGCCTATTCCGACGGCTTCAAGCAGATCCTGCTCGGCGGCTTTTATATGATGCCCTCCGGCATCGGCAAGGAGATCGTTACGGCGGTGCCGCTCATCATGTGCGGTCTTTCCGTTGCGTTTGCGTTCAAGACCGGCCTTTTTAACATCGGCGCGGCCGGTCAGTATACGGTCGGTGCGTTCGGCGGCCTGGTATTTGCGCTGCTGCTGCACGCTCCGTGGTGGCTCTGCCTGATCGCTTCGACGGTCTTTGGCGCCGTCTGGGGCGCGATCCCCGGCATTTTCAAGGCTTACTTAAACGTCAACGAGGTCATCACGGCCATCATGTTCAACTGGATCGGCCTGTATGGCTGCAACACGATCATGTACGGCCGCGGCACGGGCCCGATGTACAACGCCAAGCAGTCGAAGACCTTCGCCGTCACGGGCGAGAGCATCATTCCCTCGAAGCTTTTCGGCTGGGACATGTCGGAGACGTTCGGGTATAAATCCTGTACGATTGCGATTTTCCTCGCCATCATCATTGCGATCCTTCTCTACGTCGTCATCAACAAGACGACCTTCGGCTACGAGCTCAAGGCCTGCGGCTGCAACAAGAATGCGGCCAGATACGCGGGCATCAACGAAAAGCGCAGCATCATCCTCTCGATGATCATTGCGGGCGCGCTCGCGGGCTTCGGCGCGGGTCTGTACTACCTCTCCAACGCGGCGCAGTGGATTCCGGGCGACTCGACGGCGCTTCCCTCGGAGGGCTTCGACGGCATTTCCGTCGCGCTGCTGGCCTCGTCCGACCCGATTGCGGCAATTTTCTCGGCCATCTTCATTTCGCACATCTCGACCGGCGGCGGCTTCATGAACGCGTCTTTGTTCCCGCCCGAGATTGCGGACATTATCTCCGGCATTATCATCTACCTCTGTGCGTTCTCGCTGCTGTTCAAGAACCTCATTGTCACGCTCTTCACGGGCAAACACAAAAAGCAGGCGGCTAAAGCGCCGGACGCGGAAAAGCCAAACGGAAAGGAGGCGCAGTAAGATGCTTCTGATGCTCAAATACGCGCTGCTTTCGGCGACAGTCCTGATGCTCGTGGCGCTCGGCGGCTGCTTCTCGGAGCATTCCGGCGTCATTAACCTCGCACTCGAGGGGATCATGGTCATCGGTGGCCTGGTCGGCACAATGGCGCTCAATCTTCTGCCCGCTGACATGGCGAATGTGTGGAAGGTCACGATCTCCATCTGCCTTTCCGCAGCGGCAGGCGTTCTCTACTCGTCGCTGCTCGCCTTCTCGGCCATCAATCTGAAGGCCGACCAGACCATCGGCGGTACGGCGCTGAATTTGCTTTCAACCGCCATTGCCCTCGTCGTGGCCAAGCGCTACAACGGCTCGCAGTCGGCAAAATTAAGCTACGACAATTCCCCGTTCATCTTCCAGATCGGCGGCCTCACCGTGAATGTGTTCCTGATCATCGGCCTCGTACTGCTGGCCATCTCCATCGTCCTTCTTTACAAGACGCGCTTTGGTCTTCGGTTGCAGGCATGCGGCGAGCATCCGCAGGCGGCGGGCTCGGTCGGCATCAACGTCTACAAGATGCGCTGGGCAGGCGTCCTGATTTCGGGCTTCCTGGCCGGTATCGGCGGCTTTGCCTACATTGTGCCTGCCGTGCAGACGTGGAACTTCGAGGTCGGCGTGGCCGGCATGGGCTTCCTGGCGCTGGCGGTCATGATCTTCGGCCAGTGGAAGCCGGGAAAGATCGCCCTCGCTGCCATCTTCTTCGCGATCTTCAAGTCGCTTGCAAACATCTACGACTCCATTGGCTGGCTGAGCGCGCTGCACCTGACGAAGGAGCTCTATAACATGATGCCCTTCGCGGCCTCCATGGTCATCCTCGCCTTTACCTCCAAGCGCTCCAGAGCGCCGAAGGCTGAGGGTATTCCCTATGATAAAGGGCAGAGATAAGCATTTGCACTGCACCCGCTGGTTGTTCGTAGGGGGCGATGCCCACATCGCCCCATTGAGTACCACCGAATTCGCCGAAGATTTCCATAAAACCGGTGCATGCCGCCGGGTCGATGTGGGCATCGACCCCTACGGTCTTTCCGGAAGATTTTCAAAAGAACCGTAGGGGCGGACAACCCTGTCCGCCCTTGGGAAGTCACGAATTCGCCGTAGCTTTTCATAAAAACAGCTTTTTCTGCGGGCGGACAGAGGCGTCCGCCCCTACGCGCCTCCCGGAGGTGCGCGGAAATTGCGAACGCTATCGGCAAAACGTTTTTGACGTTACAAAGGAGAACTCTCTATGAGAATGGTTGATTTGATTGAAAAAAAGCGCGATGGGGGCGTATTGTCCGACGAGGAGATCCGCTTCATCATTGACGGCTTTACCAAGGGCGACATTCCCGACTATCAGATGTCCGCGTGGGCGATGGCCGTGTTTTATAAGGGCATGACCGACCACGAGACGGCCGTTCTGACAGACGCGATGATGCGCTCGGGAGACACGATTGATCTGTCGCGGTTCGGCACAAAGTCTGTGGACAAGCACTCCACGGGCGGCGTGGGCGACAAGACGACGCTCATTTTAGCCCCGATCGTGTCGAGCCTCGGCGGCAAGATGGCGAAGATGTCTGGGCGCGGCCTTGGACACACGGGCGGAACCGTCGACAAGTTAGAATCCATCCCGGGCTATAAAACGACACTTTCTGCGGAGGAATTCATGCAGCAGGTGGAAAATGTCGGCGTGGCGGTCATCGGCCAGTCCGGCAACCTGACCCCGGCGGACAAGAAGCTCTACGCGCTGCGCGACGTGACGGCGACGGTTGACTCGCTGCCGCTCATTACCTCCTCCATCATGTCCAAAAAGCTTGCGGCGGGCTCTCATTCGATCGTCCTTGACGTGAAGGTCGGCTCGGGCGCTTTTATGAAAACGCTGGACGACGCACGGAAGCTGGCAGAAAACATGGTCGCCATCGGCAAGGCCTGCGGGCGCAACGTGCGCGCGGTGCTCTCCAACATGGACGTTCCGCTCGGCATGGCCATCGGTAACGCGCTGGAGGTGCAGGAGGCGGCGGAAATTTTGCAGGGCCGCGGATGCGACGATCTGCGCGGCGTGTGCATGACGCTGGCGGCCAACATGGTCGAGCTCTGCAACGGCTGGGACGAAGCTTACGCAAAGCAGCAGGTTCACGAGGCGGTCGCGTCCGGCAAGGCCTTTGCGCAGATGAAGCGCTGGATCGCGGCGCAGGGCGGCGACGCATCGGTTCTCGAGGACTTCTCGAAGCTGCCGCAGGCTTCCGTCCGCCATGAAATTCTTGCGCCGCAGGACGGCTGGATCTGCCGCATGGATACGCAGAAGGTCGGCGAGGCTTCGAGCCTTCTTGGCGCGGGACGCATGACAAAAGAGGATTCGATCGACTTTGCCGCCGGTATCGTTCTTTCCAAAAAGACCGGCGATTACGCCAAAAAGGGCGATGTGCTCGCAACGCTTTACACCAACAAGGCCGCT
>CALCJW010000173.1:0-17349 GCA_937967235.1 uncultured Clostridia bacterium | reverse complement strand
ACATTGGGCAGAGGACTATATCAACGCTCTCTACTTTGAAGGCACGATCACGGGCTCGACCGGCAAGGACGGCAAGCTTCTCTACCGGCCGGATGACTCCATGACGCGGCAGGAATTTGTCGTCGCGCTCATGCGCTACCTCGGCACAAATCTTGCAAGCTACGATTCTGTCTCGCTTCCCTTTGTCGACAGCAAGGAGATCGGCACGTGGGCGCTTGACGCCATGAAGGCAGCCTACAGCCTCGGCTACATGGGAGGCTCCAACGAGCTCGGCAAGCTCTACGCCCACCCGACCGCGACCATCACGCGGCAGGAGGCCATGGTCATCCTCGCCCGCACGATGAAAGACGGTGCCGAGGCCGCGACAGATCTGGACAGAAAATTCACCGACAGCGCCAATATTGCCTCCTGGGCAAGAGAGAGTCTGGCGCAGATGGTCTATGCCGGGATCATCTCCGGCTCCAACGGCAAGCTGAACCCGACCGGCAAGGTCACCCGCGCTGAGGTCGCCAAGATGCTCTGGGCGCTCGAAAATCAGTAAGGAAGCTATCATGCGTAGGGGGCGATTGAGCACATCGACCCGGCAAATAAAACCGATTTTGCGGTAATCTCCGGCGAATTCGTAACTTTCCAAAGGGGCGATGCAAGCATCGCCCCCTTTTCGCGCCTCTATGCCTTTTCGTTATATCTCCCGATAACAACCGGGCATTTGACGAATGTCTGCGTGCAGATTATAATATGGGGTATAAAATTCAGAATGCAGGAGGTATCTGTTATGGCAGTAAAACAGACCGCCGGGCGCGAAAAGCTCGGCACATTTGCTCCAAAATTTGCAGAACTCAACGACGACGTGCTCTTCGGCGAGGTCTGGAGCCGGGAGGATACGCTCAGCCTGCGCGATCGGAGCCTTGTTACGGTCGTCTCCCTGATGGCGCAGGGGCTGGTCGATTCCTCGTTCCAGTATCACCTGATGACCGCGAAGAAAAACGGCATCACGAAAGCAGAGATCGCGGAAATTCTGACTCACGCCGCGTTCTATGCCGGTTGGCCGAAGGCTTGGGCGGCATTCAACATGGCAAAGGAAGTCTGGGCGGAGGACGAAACGCCCGACAGCGCGAAGGCCGCGCACGAATAGGAGCATTCCAGACGCTATTTTCGAATTTCGGGAGGAATTCACATGTCTAAAACATTGGTTGCTTATTTTTCCGCCGGCGGCGTGACCGCGAAGCTCGCAAAAACGCTCTCTTCCGTGACCGGCGCGGACCTTTTTGAGATCAAACCCGTCACGCCCTACACGGCCAAGGACCTTGACTGGATGGACAAAAAGAGCCGCTCAACGATCGAGATGCAGGACAAGGCCTCGCGCCCCGAGATGGCAGAGAAGCTTTCGTCCTGCGCGCAGTACGATACCGTCTTCGTGGGCTTTCCCATCTGGTGGTACGAAGCGCCGCACATCATTGAGACATTCTTGGAAAGCTGCGACTTAAGCGGCAAGACCGTCGTCCCCTTCGGAACCTCCGGCGGAAGCTCCATGGGAAAGACCGCACAGATCCTCGCCCCCAGCTGCCCGGGCGCAAAGGTGCTTAGCGGCAAGGTGCTCCGCGCCTCAAGCTCCGAGGCGGATGTGAAGGCGTGGGTCGAAAGCCTGCATCTGGCATAACCGCATATGCAAACTGCCTGCTTCCCTTTCCTGGCGGCAGGCGGTTTTTTTGAAATTTTTTTGGATTTTCCAAAATTTTATCCCCCGGGGGAGCTTAAAATGAGCCGCGCGATCTGATAAGATACGAGCATGGCAGGCACGTCTGCCAAATCAACACGACAGGAGACACCTCATGAAAAAGCTTCTCTCGCTTCTTTTGGCGCTGACCATGCTTCTCTCGCTCTGTGCCTGCGCAAAGCCCGAATCCTCCGGCGAAACAGCCAGCGCTTCCACACAGGAGCCTGCTTCCGCGCAGGAATCCACGGCAAATGATACCGAGCCATCGACGCTGGTCTATGGCTCAGCCGACTACACGCGCATCAACCCCGCGATGGACGAGCACGGCGAGATCAACCTCCTGCTCTTCGACGGCCTCACCGCCCACGACGGCGAAAACAACGTCGTTCCGGGCCTCGCCGAAAGCTGGGATTTTGACGAGGAAACCAACACCTACACCTTCCATCTGCGCTCCGACGTCACCTGGCACGACGGCGAGCGCTTCACCGCAAACGACGTGAAATTCACGATCGAAGCCATCATGAACCCCGACAACGGCTCGGAGAATGCGCCGAACTTCGAGGACGTGGAGGAAATCACGGTGAAAGACGACGATACCGTCTCCTTCCGCCTCTCGGCTCCCAACGCCGCGTTCCTGGACTACATGACGATGGCGATTCTGCCGCAGCATTTACTCGCGGGCGAAGACTTCCAGACCTCCGACTTCTTCCGCAATCCGATCGGCACGGGCGCATATAAGCTCGCAAGCTGGGACGTCGGTCAGTCGATTGTTCTTGAGAAAAACGAGAGCTATTTTAAGGGCGCTGCAAACATCGACCGCATCATCTTCAAGATCGTCTCCGACGATAACGCGCAGGCCATGCAGCTGGAGTCCGGCGAGCTGGACCTTGCGCTCCTCGACCCCAAAAACGCCCAGCAGTTCCAGGGAAAAGACGGCTTTGCCTGCTACGATCTCAAAACCAGCGACTACCGCGGCATTCTCTTTAACTTCTGGAACGACTACTGGAGCGAAAATAAAGACATCATCCCCGCCGTCTGCTACGCGATCGACCGGCAGGCCATCGTGGATGCGGTGCTTCTGGGGCAGGGCATGCCGGCCTACGGCCCCTTGCAGCGGAACATCTATAATAACGAAAACGTCGAGCACTACGACTATAACCCTGAAAAGGCAAAATCCATTCTGGAATCTGTCGGCTGCACGATGGGCTCGAACGGCTACTACGAGCGAAACGGCGAAGAGATCGGCTTTGTCATCAGCGTCATGGCAGGCGAGCAGGACCGCATTGATATCGCCCAGGCCGCCGCGCAGCAGCTTCGTGATGTCGGCATCCACTGCACCGTCGATATCCCGGCCAAGATAGACTGGGGCGGACAGCAGGCGTGCCTGATCGGCTGGGGCAGCCCCTTTGACGCGGACGACCACACCTACAAAGTCTTCGGCACCGACAAGGGCGCAAATTACTCTGGCTACTCGAACGAGAAAGTCGACGAATATCTGACCAAGGCGCGCGAGTCCTCCGACCCTGCCGCCCGGAAGGAATTTTATGCGCTCTTCCAGCAGGAGCTCGCCAATGACCCGGCCTATGCCTTCATCTGCTACATCGACGCAAACTATGTCGCCTCCAGCCGCCTGCACGGCATCTCGACCGATACCGTCATGGGCCACCACGGCGTGGGCATCTTCTGGAACGTTCGGGAATGGACGCTCGACTAAGCGTCTTCCGAATCAATCAGCCAATCCATTGAAACCAATATAGCGTTGCAGGCCAAGGGAGCAGTCTCTTGGCTTGCGCGCATCTGAGGCAAAAATTATGGAACATCTTTTAACGCTTCAAAACCTGCACGTCAGCTACCACACCCCGCGCGGAATCGTGCAGGCGGTGCGGGGCATTGACCTGACGCTGGACTCTGGCGAGGTGCTGGCCGTCGTCGGAGAATCCGGCTGCGGCAAAAGCGCACTGCTTAAGGCCGTTATGCGCCTGCTGCCTGAAAACGCGAGCGTGACGGGAAAAATTCTTGTAAACAGCGCAGACATCGCGCCGTACTCCGAAAAGCAGCTCCAGAAGCTGCGCGGAAGCCTTTTTTCGATGGTCTTTCAGGACCCGATGACCGCGCTCAACCCCAGCATGACAATCGGCTCTCAGATTGCCGAGGCTGTCCTCGTGCATGAGCCGAAAATATCAAAGGACGCTTTGCGCGCCCGCGTGCTGGAGCTCATGGAGCTCGTCGGAATCGACAGGCCCATGGAGCGCATGAAGCTCTATCCCCACAATTTTTCCGGCGGCATGCGCCAAAGGGCCGTCATGGCCATTGCTCTTGCCGCGCGGGCAAAAATCTTACTTGCCGACGAGCCGACAACGGCGCTTGACGTAACCATTCAGGCGCAGATTCTGGACCTCCTGCGGGACATTCAGGAAAAGCTCCACACGGCGACGATCCTCGTCTCTCATGACCTTGGCGTTGTCGCGAGAGCCGCCGACCGCGTGGCCGTGATGTATGCGGGAAAGATTGTCGAAATCGGAACCGCCGAGGAGGTCTACTACGACCCGCGCCATCCCTACACCTGGGCGCTTCTGCGGGCGCTTCCGGCCCTGGCCACAGGGAGCGACGCACTCTACACGATCCCCGGCATGCCGCCGACGCTGATCGATCCCCCAAAAGGCGATGCGTTCGCCAGCCGGAACGAGTACGCGCTTGCCATTGACTACGAAAAAGAGCCGCCATTCTTCCGCGTGACGGACACGCACTACGCTGCGACGTGGCTTCTTGACCCCCGCGCGCCCAGAATCACACCGCCGATTGGAGTTCGCCGCCATGGAATCTGAAATCCTTCTTTCCGCGCAGAATATTTCACACAGCTTTTATCTCAGCAAGACAGCCTCCGTGCGCGCGCTGGACAACCTGTCGTTCGAGATTCGCCGGGGCGAAATTTACGGCCTCGTCGGTGAGTCCGGTTCTGGAAAATCCACGGCGGCGCGCTGCGTCATGAATCTGGTAAAGCCGCAGTCCGGGCATATTTTCTATCAGGGCATCGACATCACCGACCCCAGACAATTTGCCGCGAACAAAAAGCTTTTGCAGACCTCACGGCAGATGATCTTTCAGGACTCGACCTCGAGCTTAAACGGCCGCATGAAGGTCGCGGACATCATCGCCGAGCCCATGCGCATCGCCCACATGGCCCCCAAGCGAGGAACCTACCGCAAGGAGGCAGCGTTTCAGATGAAATACGTGGGCTTAGACGAGATTTATCTCGACAAATACCCTGCCGAGCTCTCCGGCGGCCAGCGGCAAAGAGTCGCCATCGCGCGGGCGCTTTGCATGGAGCCGGAGCTTCTTGTGACAGACGAGCCGGTCGCGTCGCTGGACGTGTCCATTCAGGCGCAGATCGTGAACCTGTTCCGCCACCTGCAGGATGAGCACGGCTTTTCGTTCCTCTTCATCGCGCATGATCTTTCCATGGTGCGCTATCTCTGCGACCGCGTCGGCGTTCTGCTGCGCGGAAAGCTCGTCGAGGAAGCGCCGTCCCATGAGCTGTTCCAGGACCCGCAGCACCCCTACACAAAGGCGCTCCTCTCCGCCATGCCGCTCCCCGACCCCATCCGCGAGCGGAGCCGGAAGCTTGTGACGTTTGACGCGGATACGCTTCGCGCGCAGGGCATAATGCGGGAGGTCTCCCCCGGCCATTTTGTCCGCACGGAAGGAGGCGAGGAAGCTTGAACGCAAAACGCATTGCCTGCAAAGCCGCGAAGACCGTCGCCGTTTTTCTTGTGAGCGTGCTGGTTCTGTCGCTTCTCGTGTTCGTCGTCTCGCGTCTGGCCCCGGAGACCCGCTCGTCTCGTTCTACGGCGAGCGCGCCGAAAAGCTGAAGCCCGCCGAACGCGCGGCCGCCGAAGCAAGACTCGGTCTCGACCAGCCGATTCTGCGGCAGTACGCCCTTTGGCTGAGGGGAGCGCTTCGCGGCGAGTTCGGTATCTCGTATAAATACAAAATGGACGTGCTGGAGGTCATTCGGGCAAGGCTTCCGTTTACGCTGTGCCTCGGCGGCATTGGCTTCCTTCTTACGTTTTTCCTTGCTCTCGGCCTCGGCGTTCTTTGTGCGAGGCATGAAGACAAAGGGCTTGACCGCGCGCTGTGCAAAATTGGAACCGTCACGAGCTGCATCCCGGAATTCTGGATGTCCCTCATGCTCATTCTCATCTTTGCCGTGAGCCTGCGCGTTCTTCCGAGCTCGGGCGCTTACGACGTGGGAAAGGCGGATGATTTGGGAAGCCGCATCACGCATCTGATTCTCCCCTTGACGGTCGTCGTGCTCGGCCATCTGTGGTACTACGCCTACATGGTGCGAAACAAAATGCTTGAGGAAATGCGGATGGACTATGTCCTGCTCGCAAAATCCAAAGGCCTCGGCCGCAAGAAAATCCTCTACCGGCACTGCCTGCGAAATGTCCTTCCGTCGTACCTTTCGATCATGGCGATCTCCGTGCCGCATGTGCTGGGCGGGACATACATTGTCGAGAGCGTCTTCTCCTACCCCGGGCTCGGCACGCTGAGCTACGAGAGCGCGCGCTATAAGGACTACAATCTTCTGATGGTGCTGTGCATCCTCTCCGGCGCGCTCGTCATCGCGTGCAATCTTCTGGCGCAGGCGCTGAGCGAGAGAATCGACCCCCGCATGCGCGCGCAGGAGGCCATCGACACATGGGAGGCGGATACAGATGGATGATTTTACCCTCGTCGGCGCAAGGCCGCAAGCTTCGTTTCCCGCCCAGAAAAAAGTGCCGTGGTACAGGGGAAAACCCATCGCAGCATACCTCGTTCTGGGGCTGATCGTGCTGGGCTGCCTTCTCTGGAGCGCATTTTCGAAAACGGACGCGGGCTATATGGATCTGTCCGCCTGCAATCTCGCGCCGAGCCGCAGCCATCTTTTCGGCACGGACACGATGGGGCGCGATATTTTCGCGATGATCTGGTCGGGCGGGAGGCTTTCTCTTATCATCGGCGTCTGCTCGACGCTTTTATCGACGTTCATCGCCGTCTTTTTCGGAAGCCTCAGCGGCTGCGCGGGGGAACGGCTGGGAGGCCTTCTCACGCGTGTGAACGAGATTTTCATCAGCATCCCGAACCTGCTTTTGATCGTCCTCTTGCAGGCCATTTTGGGGCAGGCCAGCGTGTGGAGCTTATCGATCGTCATCGGCCTCACCAGCTGGATGAGCATCGCGAAGGTCGTGCGCACGGAGGTGCGCGTGCTGCGCGCAAGCGAATACGTGCAGGCAGCGCGGTGCATGGGCGGAAGCTTTCTTCACATCCTGCGCGTCCATCTTGCGCCCAATTTTTTGCCGTCCATTTTATTTATGGTCATCATGAATGTGCGCGGCGCGATGCTCGCGGAGTCGACGCTGAGCTTTCTGGGTCTCGGCTTGCCGCTCGAGGTCGTTTCGTGGGGCAGCATGCTCTCGCTATCGGAGAAGGCGCTTTTAACCGGCAGCTGGTGGATGATCGTCATTCCGGGCGTGTTCCTCGTGGCGACGCTTCTGAGCCTGACGGAGATCGGCAACGCCATCCGCCGCGCGCTTGGCCACAGCCAGAAAATTTTATAACCGCAGCTTTTCCAAAAGTCCGCCGTTTTCAAAAAACGGCGGACTTTAAAATATTGGTATATTTTCGTTGGAAAACAAACATACTAACCCCGATTGATTTGTTAAACTGAATCCGCAAACAGAGATACCAAAAAAATCAGGAGGGTTTCATCATGGAGACTATGTTTTGCTATCAGTGCGAGCAGACAGCGAACTGCTCCGGCTGCACGGGGAACCGCGGCGTATGCGGTAAGACGGCAGATGTTGCAAATTTGCAGGACGCGCTCACCGGCGCGCTCATCGGCCTTGCCCGGGCGACGGACGGAAACGAGAAGGTGACGAAGGACACCTGGCATCTCATGGCAAGCGCCCTTTTTGCA
Source organism: uncultured Clostridia bacterium (assembly GCA_937967235.1). Classification (GTDB taxonomy): domain Bacteria; phylum Bacillota; class Clostridia; order Oscillospirales; family Oscillospiraceae; genus CAG-170. Next base: position 9,673 of record CALCJW010000173.1, on the reverse strand, counting down.
ACGCTCACAAACGTCAATTTCAGCGCCGAGGACATCGAGCGCTTCACGAATGATGTTCACGCAGAAACCGCCCGCCTTGTCCCGGATTGCAGCTGCTGTCAAAGCCCCTGCGGCCACAATGCCGACTACGACATGCAGAAGCTCTGGACGGCGCAGGAGGACATCCGAAGCCTCAAATCCCTCATTCTCTTCGGCATCCGCGGCATGGCCGCCTACGCGCACCACGCGTTCGTGCTCGGCTATGAGGACGAAGAAATCGGCCGTTTCTTTGCCAAGGCGCTCTTTGCCGTCGGCGAGGACTGGGGCATGGAAGAGCTCCTGCCGATCGTCCTGGAGGTGGGCGAGCGAAACCTTGCGACGATGGCGCTTCTGGACAAGGCGAACACCGAAACCTTCGGCACGCCTGTTCCGACAAGCGTTCCCCTCACGATCGAAAAAGGCCCCTTCATCGTCGTCAGCGGCCATGACCTCAGAGACCTCAAGCTCCTTCTCGAGCAGACCGACGGCAAGGGCGTGAACGTCTACACCCACGGCGAGATGCTCCCCGCCCACGGCTATCCGGAGCTCAAAAAGCACCCCCAGCTCAAAGGAAACTTCGGCACCGCATGGCAGAGCCAGCAGAAAGAATTCCAGAACATTCCTGCGCCCGTGCTCTTTACGACAAACTGCCTCATGCCGCCGCGAGAGAGCTACGCGGACCGCGTCTACACGACCTCCGTCGTGGGCTACCCCGAATTACAGCATATCGGCGAAGAGAAAGACTTCTCCCCCATTATTAAACAGGCCATCGCGCTCGGCGGCTATACCGAAGACCAGCACTTCACCGGCATCAACGGCGGCGAAACCGTCACGACCGGCTTTGCAAGAAACGCCGTTTTGTCCGTGGCCGATCAGGTGATTGATGGCGTGAAGTCCGGCGCGATCCGGCATTTCTTCCTGGTCGGCGGCTGCGACGGCGCGCGGCCGGGCCGGAATTACTACACCGAGTTTGTGAAACAGGCCCCAAAGGACACCGTGATTCTGACGCTTGCCTGCGGCAAGTACCGCTTCAATGACCTCGATCTCGGCACAATCGGCGGCATTCCGCGCCTTTTGGACATCGGCCAGTGCAACGACGCGTACAGCGCGATCCAGATTGCCCTTGCCCTGGCAAGCGCATTCGATTGCGGCGTCAACGAGCTGCCGCTTTCGATGGTCCTTTCGTGGTACGAGCAGAAGGCCGTCGCGATTTTGCTGACGCTTCTGCACCTCGGCATCCGGAATATCCGCCTCGGCCCGACGCTCCCGGCCTTCCTCTCGCCGAACGTCCTGTCCTATCTTGTCGAGCACTACGCCATCGCGCCCACCACGACGCCTGAGGAAGACCTCAAAGCGCTTCTCGGCGCATAACCGTTTCCGGCAATGTGCAAAGGGCCCCCGGTAAAACCGGGGGGCCTTCCTATGCGGGCATAGCCCTATGTTCCTCGCGTGACGCGTCAAACGCATAAGTACGGACTGCTAACCGCGCAAGGACTGTTCTTAGCTGCTCGTAAACGAGCTTATAGCGGTATGCTACGGCGGCATGGCGACCAACAAAAACGAAGCCGCGAAACTTGCAAAAACGGTTTAAGGAGGTGTTTTTTATGGAATATGCAACGCTCAATAACGGCGCGAAAATGCCGATGGCCGGTATCGGCACTTTTTAACTCACCCCGGACGAGGCAGAGGCTTCCTGCATCAACGCCCTGCAGAATGGCTATCGCCTGATCGACACCGCCAACGCCTATGTGAACGAAAAGGCGGTCGGCCGTGCGATGAAGAAGTCCGGCCTTCCGCGTGAGGAAATCTTCTTAGAGACCAAGCTGTGGCCCAGTTTCTATGAGCAGCCGGATGCAGTAGACAAGACGCTTGCCCGCCTCGACACGGATTATATTGATCTTCTTCTCATCCATCAGCCCGCCGGTAATTATTTCGCGGGCTATCAGCAGATGGAAAAGGCGTACAAAGAGGGCAAGGTACGCGCAATTGGCCTTTCCAACTTCAATAAAAACGTGCGCTGCTAGCATGACGCCAAATCACTTGCGTGCGATCGAACGCAGCGTTTTTGGCATCTCGCTTGAAGCCTTGCTGTCCGCCATTTTTGAATCTGCCATAAAAAGCGCCTCTGCCGATCCCCAATCGGGCATTGACAGAGGCACTTTTTTCACAATTCCCGCTTCCTCTTCCAAGGCTCACCACCGTCCACAACGTGGCCGCCGCTTTTTGTGACGGGTCTGCTTTTGCGTTTCCCGAATAACGCTTCCACCGGCAGACGCTACAGATAGATTCCGATAGAACGCCCGCTCTCGAAGAAGGCGCGATAGGCGCGGAAGGTTTCGTAGGCGTCTGCCTTGCTGGTCAGCTCATACGGCGCGTGCATGCTGAGCAACGCCGGGCCGCAGTCGACGCAGCTCATGCCATACTGCGCGGCAAAGGGCGCGATGGTTCCGCCGCCGCCAAGGTCGATTTTGCCCATTTCACCCAGCTGCCAGCGAACATCTGCGTCGTCGAACGTGTCTCGCAGCGCGGCTAAAAATTCGGCGCTCGCCGCGTTGCTGCCCTTTTTGCCGTTCTGGCCGGTGTATTTGATGAGTACCGGGCCGTGGCCGAGGCGCGCGGAATTGTCCGGCTCAAAGGCAGAGGGGTAATTGCTGTCAAAGCCCGCGATTACGTCGGCGGAGATGAACTCGGAACGCTCGAGCGCCTGACGCAGGGCGGGTTCGCTGTAGCCGTCCAGACGAGAGAGCATCTGCGAAGCAAAGTTTTCAAGCATTCGGGTATTCATACCCGTAGTACCCACGCTTCCGACTTCCTCCTTGTCGGCGAAGATCACAAGACTCGTATAGACGGGACTCGCTGTTTGCAGCAGCGCTTGCAGCGCGGCATAGGCGCAGATTTTGTCGTCCTGTCCGTAGGCGGCAATGAGACTGCCGTCAAAGCCAACGTCGCGCGCCTGCCCGGCAGGAACAAACGTCAGCTCCGCTGTGGAGAGCTCCCGCGGCGTGAGCCGACAGCGGTCTTTCAAAAGCGCAAGCAGCTGCGTATCGAACCCCGAGCCTGCCAGCGCGTTTAAGTTCTCGCCGGAAATGCCGTCGCCGAGCGGCTTTTTGACCTGCTCGGAGGACAGATGCTTCGGAAGGTCGGAAATATAGAAGACGGGCTCGTCCGGCGCTTCGCCAAGAGAAAAATCAACCGCTTCGCCGCCTGCGCGGACGGCGCGTCCGTGCAGCGCCAGAGGCTGCGTGACCCATTGATATTTCTTGATGCCGCCATAATAGTGCGTCCGGAAGCGGACAAGATCGCCATCCGAACTGACGGGGTTTGGCCGCACGTCGAGCCTGGGAGAGTCGATGTGCGCGCAGATGATGCGAAGCCCCTCCGAAATGGGGCGCGCGCCGACTGTCAGCATGGCCATGGCCTTGTTCTGCTTGCAGGAAAACAGCTTTGTGCCCGGTGAAAGCGGTTCCCGGTTTTCATCGCCTGCATCCGCAAAGCCGTTTTCCAGCGCAAGCGTCCGGATGTAGCGCACCGCGTCCCGCTCTGTTTTGCAGCAGTTCAGAAAAACCTTATAGCCTTCCGCGTAAGAAAAAATTTCGTCCTTCCGGGAGGCGTTTTCCCAGACGGAAGGGTAAATTGCCTGATATTCCATGAATAAATTCTTTCCTTCTTTCTTCATAAAACGCCGCCCCATTTGGGGCGGCGTAGATTGTCGAAAGGCTGATGCCCTTTGACATGTTGATTTGCTACCAGGGTTTGTTCAGTTCCAGCTCGACCTCGAAGCAGTACTTGCTCGCCTCGTAGGTGAGAATCATGTATTCGATCAGCTCGCCCTCGGCGCTGAAGGCCTGCCGCTCAATCTGAAGAACCGGCGAGCCCTCCGGAAGACCGAGACTTTCTGCGGCGCTTTTCGACGCGCCGGCAGCGCGGATGATCTGGCGGCCGCGGCCGAGCGCAACGCCGAGCTTCTGCTGGTAGACCTGATAGACCGTAAGCGTTTCGAGCTCCTTGCGGTCAAAAAATCCCTGATATTTTCCGGGCAGATACATATCCGCGTTCGCGGTCGGTACACCGTCTACAATGACGTTGCGGCGGATGAAGACGCAGGTCTCCCCGAGCTGCTGGCGGATGCTCTGCGCGATCCAGGCGGGCGTTTCGATATGCTCAAGCACCGGAACAACGCTCTCGCGGTCGACCTGCATCTGTGAGAGCATGTTGCTGATGCCCGTGAGGTCCTTCAGGGGGTCAACAAACATCGTACGGCGCACAAAGGTCCCCTTTCCCTGCCGGATGTCGACCAGCCCCTCGTCGGAGAGCTGCTGCACGGCGGTGCGGATGGTTCTGAGACTTACGCCGAAGCGCTCGGCCAGCTGCGTGTGCGTGCCGATGCAGCCGTTTTCTCCGTAATTCTTCGCAAGAATTTCCTTGCGAAGCTCGTTTGTAACCTGCACATGCAAGGGGGTTACCACATTCTTGTCCACCATGCGCGAATTCTCCGTTCCTAAATCTTTCTCTTATTCTATCAGATTCTGACAGCAGCGTCAATTTGAAATGCCCCGGTTATGTGGAAAGTTCCTGTCGGAGCGCGGCCAGAAACGCCGAAATCTGTTCGTTTGTCACAACATACGGCGGCTTCAGGAAAAGAACGTTCTCCTGACGGCCAGGAAGGAACCCCCGCTGTGTCAGCGCGTGATGAACACGCTCGCAGGTAGGCGCATTCCGCAGAACGATCGCGGCCGCAAGGCCGCAGCTTCTGCATGTGAGCACGTGCTCGTTTGCTTCCAGCGCCGTGAGCCCTTCCTGTAGTGTCCGGCTCACAGATTGCACGTGCGCAAGAAGACCGCGATCCAGCTGCCGGAACACCTCGCAGGCAGCCGCGCAGGCCACTGCGTCGTCGCCGGAGCCGCCTGCAAAGCCGTGAAGATCTTCTGTTGCAAGCGGCGTTCGCGAGAGAACCGCTGCAATGTGCATGCCGTTTCCAAGCGCCTTGCCGGTAAGCAGAATATCGGGCTCCAGCCCCTCCTGCTGGTAGCGGAACAGTCTTCCCGTGCGGCCCATGCCGCTTTGAATCTCATCGACAATGAAGAGCATCCCGCGCGCCTTTGCCCAGTCTTGCAGCTTTTTCAGATACCCCTCCGGCGGCACGATGACGCCGCTGCCCTGATAGGGCTCGACAATCACAGCGCATGCGTCCTGTGCGGAGGCGGTCTCATAGATTCGGGAGGCCATCTCCAGACACGCAAAGCCGCAGCCGCCCGCACGCTTCATTGGGCACGAAAGGCAGTCCGGGTACGGCAGAAACACGACCCCCGGCGCCAGCGCGCCATAGCCGGCCTTTCTCTGGGACTTTCCGGACATGGACGAGGAGAGATAAGTTCTTCCGTGGATGCTGTTCCAGAAGCTGAGGATTTCGCTGCGCCCGGTAAGCTTCTGTGCCAGCCGGACGGCAGACTCTACCGCCTCCGAGCCGGAGGAGGTCAGATGGATGGCAGCGAACGCGCCGTCCGTTGCCCAATCGAGAAGAGAAATCAGGTGTTCCTTGGACGGAACGTGCACATTTTTGGGTGCGGTGATGGCGTGCAGCGCATCGGTGACGGCCTGGGTGAACGCCTCGTTCCCCTGCCCGAGCACAACGCGCATCTCGTTGAGGTCCACAAACTCGCGGCCATCTGCAGTAAAATATGACGCACCGCTTGCGCGGACAAAGGGCGGAAGGGGATCGGACGGGTGCAGGGGCGCGAGAAGATCAGCGGCTCCTGCCCGGCGGTTTTCGTCGTTCATCGTTCCTCCTCCGGCTGCCAGGCAACAAAGCCGTGTACAAAGCCGCAGATCTCATCGACCATGGCATTCAGGATTTTTTCGCCCTTTTCCTTGGTCGCAAGCGTGCTGTCCCCATTTGTTCCGGTTGGCGTGCGCATGCGGCACGGAACATTCACGACCGTGCGCCCATTTACGACCGAGCCCGGCCAGGGCTGGGTATATTCCTCTACCGTTTTGTCCATATGCACAAGATCTTCGCGGATGTAGAGAAGCGTTGAGGTTTCGGCCTCGTCGCCATGGCCGCCGCGAGGCTGCGAGCAGATATCGGCTTCTGCATCCTTGGCAAGCTGCGTGATATCCGTCACGGCAACCTTTACACCGAGCTCGTTATTCATATCGCGCGCCATCAGGCAAAGGGGCGGGTGCGTTGATACGCCGCCGTCGATGATCAGAAATTTCTTCACGCCGAAGCGGACGTAACATTCCAGAATATCGCGAACGTAGCTTGTAAAGTGCTGGTGGCTGACGCTGACCGAGCCCTCCCAGTGGACAAAGGCCGGGAAGTAAGCATACGGAAGCGTGGGGAGCGTCAGGACGTTCTCCCGCGCGGTCACGGCGTTTGCCACCCAGTCGGTCACAAAATAATCGGTTCCCATCGGCAGATGATTGCCGTGCTCTTTCGCGCCGCCGCCGATGGGGAGCACAACGACGCTTTTTTCGGTAATGAGCGGACGAAGCTGCTCATAGGTCAGTTCTTTGATAAAGTATCCCATGGTAAATCCCTCCTGGTATCCGGGCAGAGAAGCGGCTGTAAAAATCGCGTTCTGCCGGTCATTCGATAATCGCTGCGGACGAGCCGCAGAGCTTATGCGTGGACGGCCTCCGCCGTGCCGTTCCGGATCTCCTCCGCCCGATGGCACGAGACGAAGTGACCGGGCGCGAGCTCGCGCAGCTCGGGGTCCTGCTCGAAGCAGGCCTTTGTTGCGTACGGGCAGCGCGGAGCGAAGCGGCAGCCGGGCTTCGGGTCGATGGGCGAGGTGATCTCGCCGCGCAGAATGGTGCGCTTGGACGGGTTGTCGATATCGATGCGCGGAATGGCAGAAAGAAGCGCCTTGGTGTAGGGGTGCAGCTGATTTTTGAAAAGCTCCCGCGTTTCGCACTTTTCCACGAGCTTTCCGAGGTACATGACGCCGATGTGGTCGGAGATGTGCTTGACGACGGAGAGGTCGTGCGTGATGAACATGTAGGTGAGTTTTTTCTCCTCCTGCAGGTCCATCATCAGATTCAGGATCTGCGCCTGAATGGAAACGTCCAGCGCGGAAACGGGCTCGTCGCAGACGATGAACTGCGGCTCGAGCGCGAGTGCGCGGGCAATGCCGATTCTCTGGCGGCGGCCGCCGTCGAGCTCGTGGGGATAGGCGTCAGCCAGACGCTGCGCGAGGCCAACCGTGTCCATGAGCAAGAAGACCTGCCGGTCGAGGTCCGTCAGCTTGTCGGGGTTATTGCGAAGGGGCTCGGCGATCGCGTCAAAGACGCTCATGCGGGGGTTGAGGCTTGAAAACGGGTCCTGGAAGATCATCTGAACGTCCCGGTTGTAGGCCTTGAACTCCTTCTTTTTCAGGTGCGTCACGTCCCGGCCGTCAAAGAGAATCTGACCTGCCGTCGGGTCGTGCAGCTGAACGATGGCGCGTCCCATCGTGGACTTGCCGCAGCCGGATTCGCCGACAATGCCGAGCGTGCAGCCCTTGTCGACGGTAAACGACACATCGTCCACCGCGTGGAGCGTCCCGCGCGCCGTTTTAAAATACTTTTTCAGGTTCTTTACCTCTAACAGCGCACTCATTGTTCTCCTCCCTCCACATTGTGGCAGCGCACGGTATGCGCGCCGCTGAGCGTTCTGAGCTTCGGACATTCGGTTTTGCAGCGCTCGGTCGCGCGGGCGCAGCGGTTTTCAAACGGGCAGCCAGCCGGAAGCTCCGTGGGGTCCGGCACCATGCCGGGAATCGGCTTGAGCCGCAGCACCTCGGTATCCAGATCCGGCAGCGAGTCGAAAAGGCCCTGCGTGTACGGGTGCGCCGGGTTCTTGTAAACGTCCCGCAGCGTGCCGTATTCCATGATCATACCGCAGTACATGATGGCGACCTTGTCGCACATTTCGGCCACAACGCCAAGATCGTGCGTGATGAGGATGGTCGAGGTGTTGAGCTCCGCCTTGAGCTTTCGCATGAGCTCGAGCACCTGCGCCTGAATCGTCACGTCGAGCGCGGTTGTTGGCTCGTCGGCGATGAGAAGCTCGGGGCTGCAGGCCAGGGCAATGGCGATGACGACGCGCTGCTTCATGCCGCCGGAGAACTGGTGCGGATACTCGCCGCTCCGCTCGGCCGGAATGCCGACGAGCTCGAGCATGTCGCCCGCTCTTTTGGCGGCCTCGTCCTTGCTGCACTTGTCGTGGAGTCGGATGACCTCTCCGATCTGCTCGCCGACGGTGAGCACCGGGTTGAGGCTCGTCATCGGGTCCTGAAAGATCATCGAGATGCACTTGCCGCGGATATCGCGCATGGCCGCGTCTCCGATCTCCAGAAGAGGAATGTCGTTAAAGAGGATGCTGCCGCCGAGGTATTTTCCCTGCGGCGTGGGGAGCAGACGCAGAATGCCGAGCGCGGTGCTCGTTTTTCCGGCGCCTGTTTCTCCGACGAGGCCGAGGCATTCGCCCTTTTCCAGCGTCAGATCGAGCCCGTTGACCGCGTGCACATCCGCGTCATCTGTTTTATAGTCGATGTATAAATCCTTGATTTCCAATAAGCTCATATCCGGCACCTCTCAGTTTTTCATACGTGGGTCGAGCGCGTCGCGCAGGCCGTCGCCGACCATGTTCAGCGCGAGCACAACCAGCACGATTGCGATTCCGGGGAAGGTAACAAGATACGGGTAGTTCCGCATATCGCCTCTGGCCGCGGCCAGCATGGAGCCCCATTCCGGCATCGGCGCTTCCACGCCGAGACCCAAAAAGCTCAGACCCGACGCGTTCAGAATCGCAAGGCCGAGACCGAGCGTCGTCTGGACGATGACGGGGGCGAGGATGTTCGGAAGAATGTGGCGCAGGATCATTCTCGCGTCCGAGCAGCCGCTGATGCGCGCGGCCTCAATATACTCCTGATCGCGAATCGAGAGAATGGACGCGCGCACGATTCGTGCATACGACGGAATGGAGGCAATGCCGATGGCGAGGATCAGGTTAAAAACGCCCGTTCCGAGGACGGCCGCAATAACGATTGCCAGCAGAACGCTCGGAACCGCAAGCATCACGTCCATGAAGCGCATGATGATCGTGTCGACCTTTCCGCCGTAGAAGCCTGCGAGACAGCCGAGCAGCGTGCCGATCAGCAGCGAAATACCGACGGAGGAGAAGCCGATGAGAAGCGAGATGCGCGTACCGTAGATGATGCGGCTGAGCATGTCGCGGCCAAGGTTATCCGTACCGAGCGGGTGCTCGGCGCAGGGAGACAGGTACATGCTGGGCAAATCCTGCGCAGCATAATCATAGGGCGCGAGCTGGTCGGCGAAAATCGCGATCAGAATAAAAATGATGATGACGACCATGCCGATGACGGAAAGCTTGTTTTTGAGAAAGCGGCGCATCGCGCCGGATTTTTTCTGCCGTTTTTTCTGTTCAGACACGCTTCTTCACGTCCTTTCTGCGGTAGATCGAGGAAATTCTCGGGTCGATGAAGCCGTAGATGATATCGACCAGAAGATTGATAACGCCGTAGATGACGGCAATGAAGATCACGCCTCCCTGTACGATCGGGATATTCTTGAGGGAACACGCGTCCACCAGCATTTTGCCCATGCCGGGGATAGCGAAAATCGTCTCGATGACGAACACACCGCTCAGCTG
>CALCJW010000172.1:0-17409 GCA_937967235.1 uncultured Clostridia bacterium | reverse complement strand
TGGCTATGCAGTTTGGTGTGATGAGCATTCCCACTCTGGTGGTTATGAAGAACGGAAAGATTGTCAATCAAGCTACCGGTGCCAGACCTAAGGCTCAGATTCTCGCCATGCTGTAAGGAGGTGCAAGGATGGGATTCTTCGATTTCCTAAAAGGTCCTGACATCAATCAGGGTGTCAAAGAATATAGCACTACGGATGGCGCAGTCCTGCTGGATGTTCGCACCCCCGACGAATACCGGCAGGGGCATATCCCCGGCAGTAAAAATGTTCCTTTGCAGTCCATTAGCAAAGTGGCTGGCATGATTGACAATAAATCTACCCCCATTTTTGTTCATTGTCTCAGCGGTGCAAGAAGCCGTCAGGCAGCTGCTATTTTGCAGCAGATGGGTTATACCAATGTGAAAAACATAGGCGGAATTTCCACTTATGCAGGAAAGGTGGAACGCTAATATGAAAGTTGTTATTGTAGGTGGTGTGGCTGGCGGTGCTACCGCTGCCGCCCGTATTCGCAGACTAAATGAGCAGGCAGAAATCGTAGTTTTTGAGCGCTCGGGATATATCTCCTATGCCAACTGTGGTCTGCCATACTATATCGGTGATGCCATTACCGATCCGGAAGAGCTGACCTTGCAGACCCCGGAGAGCTTCTTCTCCCGTTTCCGTATCATGATGAAAGTGTTGCATGAAGTGACCGCCATCTATCCCGATAGAAAAACGGTTTCTGTAAGAAATTTGAAAACTGGCGAGGAATTTGAAGAAGGCTATGACAAACTGATCCTCTCTCCCGGTGCAAAGCCCACCCAGCCGAAGCTGTCCGGTATGGAGGCGGACAAGTTGTTCACTCTGCGTACCGTGGAAGATACCTTCAAAATCAAAGCGTATATCAACAATAATCATCCGAAATCCGCTGTAATTGCCGGTGGTGGTTTCATCGGCTTGGAACTTGCAGAAAATCTTCGTGAGCTTGGCATGGATGTGACCATTGTGCAAAGCCAAAAGCAGCTTATGATGCCATTTGATTCGGATATGGCAGCATTCATTCACGCAGAAGTCCGAAAGCATGGCATTCACCTGGCATTGGGGCATAAGGTGGAAGGCTTCATCGAAAAAGACGGTGGCGTGAATGTCCTGCTCTCAGATGGCACATCTCTTCACGGAGATATAGCAGTGCTTGCCATCGGTGTAACGCCGGACACCCATCTTGCAAAAGAAGCCGGACTGGAACTTGGTGTCAGGGGCAGCATTGTGGTCAATGACCGTATGGAAACCTCTGTTCCGGATATTTACGCCGCAGGAGATGCTGTTCAGGTCAAGCATTTTGTTACTGATGAAGAAACCCTCATCTCCCTTGCAGGACCGGCGAATAAGCAGGGACGCATCATTGCCGACAATATTTGCGGTGGCGACAGCCGATACATGGGTAGTCAGGGCAGCTCTGTAATCAAGGTGTTCGATTTGACCGCCGCCTCCACCGGTATCAACGAAACCCATGCGAAAAATGCAGGGCTGAATGCAGATACGGTCATTCTGTCCCCCATGAGCCATGCAGGATATTATCCCGGCGGCAAGGTTATGACTATGAAGGTGGTTTTTGAAAAGGCGACTTATCGCCTGCTGGGTGCGCAGATCGTAGGCTATGAAGGTGTGGATAAGCGCATTGATGTGCTGTCCACCGCTATCCGGGCAGGAATGAAAGCCACGGAACTGAAGGATCTGGATCTGGCCTACGCACCGCCTTATTCCTCTGCGAAAGACCCGGTAAATATGGCTGGCTTTATGGTTGAAAATATCGCAAACGGTGTTCTGAAACAATGGCATCTGGAAGATGCAGATCGTCTTCCTCGTGACGGAAGCGTAACTCTGTTGGATACCCGCACTGTGGAAGAATTCGCACACGGACACATTGACGGCTTCTTTAACATCCCGGTGGACGAGCTGCGGGAGCGGCTGGGTGAGCTGGACAAGCGTAAGCTTGTCTACGTCATCTGTCAGAGCGGTCTGCGCAGCTACATTGCCTGTCGTATCCTGGCCGGAAACGGCTTTGACTGCTATAACTTCTCCGGCGGCTTCCGGTTCTATGATGCTGTGACCAATGATCGCTGTCTCATTGAATCGGCTACGGCCTGCGGAATGGATCGAGCATAAAATCAGGACATCTGCTTGCAACTAATAGCAAGCAGATGTCCTTTTTGCTTAATCATTTTGCAATTGTTCCAGTCTGATTTTGTCTGTAATCTCCACTGTTCCACGAGTCAGTTTGACCATACCTTCGTTCTGGAAATAGCGAAGCATTCGGGTAACTACCTCACGGGCGGTACCCATGTGGCTCGCAATGGTTTCATGGGTAATCTTGAGGATATTTGTTCCCTCTAAGCTGCATTCCTCCAGCAGAAATCCTGCCAACCTTTTATCAAAGCTTTTCCACATGATCTGCTCCATGAGCCACATAACCTCAGAAAAACGGGTGGCCATAATTTCGTTGGTAAAATTAGCTACCACAGCAGACTCTTTCATAATGTGCTGATAAGTGTCAGCAGAAATAACCCACATCGTGGTATCCTTCTGCGCCTCAATGGTAATCTCAAACTGAATACTGTTCATCATACAGGAGGCGGAAAACAGGCAAATATCCCGATCAAACAAACGATAGAGGCTAATCTCTCGTCCTTCATCGGAAAGAATATAGGCACGAAGCTGTCCGCTTCTTACCAGCAGAAGACCGGTACACTCCACAGTTCCGTTGTGAATTACAGTCCCTTTGTCCACTTTTCGTAAAACTGCATTTCGCTCCAAAATCTGCTGCTGGGTCGGTGTCAGTTTGTTCCAAATTGGAAAATAAGATGAAAAATCCATGGGTACACCTCCTTGAATACACATAGTATAAAATAATTTATAGCATATGTCAATAACTCCGTTGACATATGAGAAAGGGAGATGTACAATGATCGTATAAATGGCATATGCCGCAAATAATATGGAGGTGAATCTATGCCAAGACCGAGAAAATGTAGAAAAGTATGTTGTCTGCCAGATAATGATGGTTTTGTTCCGGTTCGTGGCGGCGAGGAACTGACTCCCATTGTCCTGAATGTGGATGAGTATGAAGCTATTCGTCTGATTGACCGTGAAGGTTTTTCTCAAGAGCAATGCGGAGAGTATATGCATATTGCCAGAACAACGGTTCAGCAGATTTATGCAGCTGCCCGCAAAAAACTGGCCGATACGCTGGTTGAGGGACTTCCTCTGCGAATCGAGGGAGGGGATTTTACACTCTGTAGCGGTAACAGCGCAGCCTACGGGTGCAGAAATTGCTATCAGCAAAAAATCCATCCGATGCACAAAAAACCGAAAGGAGATCATATTATGAGAATCGCAGTTACTTACGAAAACGGAGAAATCTTTCAGCACTTCGGTCACACCGAACAGTTCAAAATCTATGATGTGGAAAATGAAAATATCATTTCGTCTGAGATTGTGGATGCGGGCGGCAGCGGCCATGGTGCGCTGGCAGGATTTCTGAGCGCCCTGAAGGTGGATGTCCTGATCTGCGGCGGTATTGGCGGCGGTGCGCAGATGGCGCTCAGCGATGCGGGTGTCCGGCTTTACGGTGGTGTTTCCGGAAGCGCTGATGTAGCAGCAGAAGCGCTGGTAGCAGGTGAGCTGGACTTCAATCCCAATGTCCGGTGTGATCATCACGACCACCATGGGGAAGGTCACTCTTGCGGTTCCCACGGCTGCGGCCATCACTCCTGCGACTGAAATAGGTGATTAAGTCACGGAATATGTGTCGTGATTTGATAAAATATAGATAAAGGAGGCGGTAAAACCTAAGTATTCTTGAGAAACAATATCTTGCAGCTGAACAGTATAAAGATTCTCTCAGGCAGGAAGCATACACGGTTCATTTATATGCTTCTCTCTCGCTGGAGGAGGCAAAAAAACATCCATAAAAGATAAGCAGTCTCAAATCATCCGTTCCAGTGAACATATCCTCGAGTTACTTAATAACGAAAAATTTTAGTGCGGCAGCAATGTCGCACTATTTTATGTGATATCATCACCGAAATGTTATTTTAGATTGGCTATACTATAATCAAGCAAAGGAAAGGAGCTGGCAATATGGCAGTTATCAATATTAATAGAAATCAATTTGAAGAAATGGTGCATAGCGGAAAGACTGTTCTGGTGGAGTTTTCAGCCCCTTGGTGCGTATATTGCCGCCGTCTGGCTCCAGCATTGGAAAGCGTTGCTGAGGAATATAAGGATACGCTGGTATTCACTGCTGTCAACATTGATGATGAGCCGGAATTGGCTGAGGCCGAGGCTATTGAAGTTGTCCCTACTCTACTGATCTATCACAACGGACAGGCTCTTGGCTCTATCGTCGCTCCGGAATCCAGAACGCAGCTGGTGGCTTTTATTGAGGAAACCTTACAGCACCGGACTCAGGAAGTAAATAATGCGCAGCATATCTATGACATGATCGTTGTAGGTGGCGGTCCCGGCGGCTATACCGCAGCCCTTTATGCTGCAAGAGCCGGAATGGACACTGTGGTTTTAGAAAAGCTGTCTGCCGGCGGGCAGATGGCTCTGACCGAACAAATCGACAACTATCCCGGCTTCGAGGATGGCATCGACGGTTTCTCCCTGGGAGAAAAGATGAAGCGAGGAACGGAACGATTTGGAGTGGAAACCAAGCTGACTGAGGTGCTGTCCCTGGAACTGTCCGGTTCTATAAAGAAAGCGGTGACCAGCGAAGGCCCTATGTACGCAAAGACCATTGTGCTCGCTACAGGAGCTGGCCCCAGAGAGCTGGGTGTTGATGGTGAACAGGAGTTAATCGGCAAAGGTGTCCACTACTGCGCAGCCTGTGACGGAATGTTCTATCGGAACAAAACGGTTGTCATCGCAGGAGGTGGCAATACCGCTGCGGCGGATGCGCTGATTCTCTCCCGGATCTGCAAAAAGGTCATCGTCGTTCACCGCAGAGGCACCCTAAAAGCAACAAAGATCTACCATGAACCTTTGATGAAAACAGAAAATGTAGAATTTGTCTGGGACAGTGAGATTATAGCTCTGCTCCATAACGAAAAGCTGACCGGTATCCAGATTAGGAACGTGAAAACTGGAGAAGAAAGTACCCTTGCTTGCGATGGTGTATTTGTAAGCGTGGGAAGAAAGCCTTCCACCGAATTGATGAAAGATCAGATTGAGATTGATCCAGCTGGATACATTATTGCAGATGAGAGTACCCGCACCAACATCCCCGGTGTGTTCGCCGTTGGGGATGTCCGCACAAAGGCATTACGGCAGGTCGTAACTGCTGTAGCCGATGGGGCAACTGCTGTTCACTATGCAGAGGAATATTTAGCAGGAGGAATGTGAGATGAAAGAAAAAATTAAAAAATGGCTGAAGCCAGTTCTTTTTACCGCAGGCGGCGCATTAGTTGGCCTTGCATATTACTACTTTGTGGGATGCCCCACTGGAGCTTGTCCGCTGACTTCTAACCCGTTCATCACGATGGCCTATATGGGCTTTATCGGCTGGCTGTTGTCCGGTATTTTCGGAAAGGGGTGCAGCGGTTCATGCAATACGCAGTAGCTTATCGCACGTTTCAAACGGAGTCATTGGGATTTCCAACAAGAGTTTCGTTATATTGTAATACTTCAGCGCGCACGCAATAATATCCCACTTAAACCATATTATGATGCAGACTTAGATGATGCTGCTATAAGCAATATGCGGATTGTTGTTAGCCCAATGTTCTCAGACAGTAACTATCTGCTTCTCGACGCACTGCTTAAAAAATATGATTATGGAATAAAACCCAGCGACAGCGCACTCAAAGGAAAAATCAAATTGAAATAGTGACCAGCCACGA
Source organism: uncultured Clostridia bacterium (assembly GCA_937967235.1). Classification (GTDB taxonomy): domain Bacteria; phylum Bacillota; class Clostridia; order Oscillospirales; family Oscillospiraceae; genus CAG-170. Next base: position 11,527 of record CALCJW010000172.1, on the reverse strand, counting down.
AGTAACCGTCAGCCGACACGCGCCCGCGTGTCGGCTTTTCTGCGTCCCGGTGGGGACGCTGCACCCCAAAGGCATAAAAATCGCGCGTTGGAGCGCGTGTGACGAAGTACAAAAACAGACGCACAGGAGGAAAGAAAACACAAATGCTATCTGAGCACCAAAACAAAAACGCAAATTTTCTCCGAATCCTGATGACACTCCGCGCCCTGCGGCAGCGCGGAGACATTACGGAAAAAGAATACCGCAGAGCCAAGAAATATTATCAGGCACTGACCGGCGCGGACATTGTCCTCGCAGATTAAACTGTAATTTGCACGGTTTCCACAAGAATTCGCACTGCCGTTTCAGCGTTTGGTAGAATTCGGAACCGCTTGAAAGATATCAGTAGACTTGAACCTTTTCGCGGATATACTTGTCGTTGACAAACGGCATGGGAGGTGAGAAAAATGCCAGTTGCAAAACTGATTGCGCCAACGACGAAGCAGGAGATCCCCAAGCTGCGCGTGGCGGCATATTGCCGCGTGTCCTCAAACTCCGCAGATCAGCGAAATTCCTTTGCAACGCAGGAACGTGTTTATACGAAATACATTGCAGAGAAGCAGGAATGGGAGCTGGTCGACATTTTTGCCGACGAGGGTCTCAGCGGCATGAAAGCGGATAACCGTCCGGAATTTCAGCGGATGATCCGGATGTGCGAGCTGCACCAGATCGACCTGATCCTCACGAAATCCGTCTCCCGCTTTGCCCGCAACGTCAAAGAGGCGCTGAGCTACACGCGAAAATTAAAGCTGCTCGGCGTTGGGGTGCAATTTGAAGAAGATGGCGTCAACACACTGGCGATGGCCGACGAGATGTTGCTCAATACGTTTGCAGCCATTGCGCAGGAGGAATCCAAGTCCATCTCGCAGAACCAGCGGCTGTCCATTGTCAAACGGATGGAGTCGGGGGAATACATCGCAAGCAATGCACCGTATGGATATCGGCTAATTGATAAAAAACTCGTTATCTATGAACCGGAAGCCGAGGTCGTTCGTTGGATATTTGCAGCGTACTTAAATGGAATATCGACGGTTGAAATTGCACACGAATTAAGCGCAAAAAGCGTTCCGACAAAAGGAAAAAAAGAACAGTGGAAAGCGAACAGAATTGCATATATCCTGTCCAATGAAAAATACGATGGGGATACGCTATTCCAAAAATACTATGGCGAGGAAACTGTGCCATTCAAAAAACATCGCAATTACGGAGAGATGGATCAGTTTTTTGCGCGAAATACCCACGATGCTATTTTACCACAGGGAATGTTTCAGGCTGTACAAACGCTGCTTCAAAGAAGGGGCAGGAAGTTCGGGAAAAGAATGACTCAAGCAGAATATCCACTTACAAGCCGCATTCGGTGTTCCGAGTGCGGCGCTTTCTATCATCGGAAGGTGCGGAACGGAACGGTCAAATGGGTCTGCTCCAGACACGCAGCAGACACAACCGCCTGCAATTCCGGCTATTACAGTGAGGAACGTATTTACGACGGCATCATCACCATGATCAACAAGCTGCGCTTTTGCGAAGAAGATATCCTTGGTCAGACGATTCAGAAGCTGGAATTTGCCGCCGCAGTCTATAAGCGGAACAACAGAGCGGCCAGCCAGCTCAGTCAGAGCATTGCCGAACTGAACGCGAAGCTGCTTGCACTGGAGCGGCTTCGCACAAAGGGATACCTCGCCGCAGATATTTACCATACGCAGGCGCGGGAGATCCGCCAGCAGCTCGATAAACTGAAAACCGAGCGATACAGCAGCTTTGAGTCCAAGATTCTCACCATGCTGGAAGATGTCCGAAAGCTGAAATCCCTGATTGACGAGCTGGAACAGCCGCTGGAAGTGTTCGACGAGAAGCTGTTCCATGAGATTGTTACCGACATTTGCATCAATCACCATGACGAAATGACGGTAACGCTGCTTGGCGGACTCAGATTTACAGAACAGATTTAAGAGGGACGGGTATGAAAAAGATTCGATATTTACCGTTTGGCTACACCATCCGCAACGGTCAAACCGTGATCGACCAGCAGGAGGCCGAAACTGTGCGCGGCATTTTTACGGCATATATTCACGGGGCATCGCTCAAGGAGATTGCGGAAGATCTCACAGCGAAAAACATCCCATACACAGAGCGAAGCTGCGTTTGGGACAAGGCGAGAATCTCTCGGATACTAGAAAACGCCAAATACACCGGCGATGCTGAATTTGACGCGATCATCGAAGACGCTGTCTACGAGGAAGCGGTCGCAGCCAAAAGCGCACGGCGCTGGAATCGGGCCGTTACAGAATGTGAAGGAATCCGGCAGCTCCGCGACCATATCCGCTGCGGAAATTGCGGCGCGCCCATGCTCCGGCACATCAACTCCAAGCGGGCCGTCCGGGAAAGCTGGACGTGCAGCAACACTGCCTGCGGCCTGCGGGTGCGAATCAGCGATGGTGAACTGCTCCAAAAGGTCACGCTGCTTATGAACCGTATCATTGAAAACACCGATCTCCTGCTGCCACATAAAATAGTGCGGCGCACAGATTCTCCTGCGGTGCAGGAGCTGCAGCAGCAGATCGCAAATGAGATGTTGCGGGAGCAGCCGGATGAGCAGCGGATCGTAGACCTGCTGCGCGAGATTGCAGGCCAGCTTTATCGGCAAACCAATGCAAAAACACAGATCGCCGCGCAGATTGCCAGAAAACGCGCCGCTTTGATGCACCCACAGGATGCGTTCAACAGCGCCTGCTTTTCCAGCCTGATTGACGCCGTCTCCCTTTCCGCGGGAGGCAGCGTCATTCTGCATACAAAGACACAGACCGAGATTTATGAAAGCGAGGATAAACCGAATGGAAGTACAGAAAATCCCAAAGCGGACAGTCACCCTGATTGAACCGAAGAAGTCCATCCTTGTAGACAAGGAGAAATATCACCAAAAGCGAGTGGCGGCCTACTGCCGCGTCTCCACAGACTCCGAAGAACAGCTTACATCCTATCAGAACCAGATGCGCGTTTATACAGAAATGATCGCCGCCAGGAAAGAGTGGGAGTTTGCCGGCCTTTATGCCGATGAGGGCATCTCCGGCACAAGGGCGGACAAACGCCCGGAATTTCAGCGCATGATCCGCGACTGCCAGAACGGAAAGATCGACTATATCATCACAAAATCCGTCTCCCGCTTCGCCAGAAACACGGTGGAGTGTCTGGAATATGTGCGATCTTTAAAAGCACAGGGCATTGGCATCTTCTTTGAAGAACAGAATATCGACACGCTGAAAAACGAGAGCGAATTATACCTTGTCATTTACGCAGGTTTTGCGCAGTCCGAATCCGAGAGCATCAGCAAGCATATCACATGGACCTACCGCAAAAACTTCGAGGATGGGAAAGTGAGCTTTCAGTACAAGCGGCTGCTGGGCTACCGGAAAGGCGAGGATGGCAAACCGGAGATCGTGCCGGAGGAAGCGGCCATTGTAGAACGGATTTTTGAAATGCTTCTCGCTGGACAGCCAGTGGGACTTATCGCGCAGACACTCCAATCCGAGAACATTGAGATTCCCGGAAAGGACCTCAGCTTCAGCAAGAACATGATTATGAACATCCTGCGGAATGAAAAATACTGCGGTGACAGCATTCTTCAGAAAACCGTGACCGTAGACTGCATTTCCAAAACACGCAAAGCAAATCACGGAGAAGCGCCGATGTACCTTGTCGAGAACAGCCACCCGGCGATCATCAGCCGCGACATTTTCCACCGCACACAGGAAGAACTGGCGCGGCGAAAGGCCCTCCGACCAAAATCGGATAAGACGTCTATTACCCAAAGCGGGAAATACTCCAAATACGCGCTGAGCGAGGTGCTGCACTGCGCCGAATGTGGCAGCCGCTACAAGCGTGTGACATGGAATATCCGCGGAAAGAAGAAAATCGTCTGGCGCTGCGTCAGCCGATTGGATTACGGAAAGAAATACTGCAAGGATTCCGTCACAGTGGAGGAAGCCGCCCTGCATGGGGCCGTTGTCCGGGCGCTGAACCGCTTTCACGCGGAGGACGAGTCCACCTACCTCACGCTTATGAAAGCCACCATCGGAGAAGCCATCGGCATAAATGGCGGTTCGGAGGAAATTGACCTACTCACGCGCCGCATCGATGCGCTGAACAAACGGATGCTGGAACTGGTCAACGAAACCGTTGCGGCTGGGAAAGACGTAGAAAGCAGCGAGGATGAATTCAAAAGCATCTCCGATCAAATCGAGCAGCTTAACCGCCGCATTGCCGCAATTCAGGAGAGTGTGCGCGGCGATGCCACGCGGCAGGCGCGGCTGGAGGAAATTCAGAGCATCATCGCCAAGCGCAATGCGAATGAGACACAATACGACGACAGCATCGTGCGCCAGATGATCGAGTGCATCAAGGTGTATGGCGACGGCCGCTTGACGATCATCTTCGGCGGCGGATATGAGATCGAGGAAACATTATAAAGAATCAGTCTGCAAGATACAGAAAAGTAAGAGGTGCGCGCACACCTTTGCGAGCGTTTTCCCTGAGAGGTTGGTATCACATTTTGATACCACCAACCGCTCAGAGAAAACAGATAAATATTTTTCCGCAAGGTGAAATTTTGACGGATTACCCTGTATAATAAAAAGGAAACTGGCAAAGGAAATAGAAAATATGATTTATTACATTGCAGATATGCACTTTGGACATACGAATGTACTTCGTTTTGATAATCGCCCGTTTTCAGATACCGCGCAGATGGATGACACGCTGATTCAAAACTGGAATGAACGAGTTGCAGATGACGATACCATTTATATTCTGGGCGATGCGTTCTGGAAAAACGAAGAAAACAGTATTCAGATTATGGAGCGGTTGCGGGGACATAAGCACCTGATTCAGGGCAACCATGACCGCGTGAAAGGAAAGCTCCGCTTTTATTGGGAGAGCATCGAGCAGTACGCAGAGGTCAACGATGAGAATCGGCTGGTGATTCTGAGTCATTACCCGATTCTGTTTTATAAGAACCAGCATTATGGCGCGGTCATGCTATACGGTCATGTACATAATACACGCGAGTGGAAACTCGTTGAGAAGTGGAAGAAAGAGCAGTGGGCGATGGGCATCCCCAGCAGATTGATCAATGTCGGCTGCATGATGGATTACATGAGATACACACCGCGCACACTGACGGAGCTGCTGGACGCCAACCCGATGCCGGAGATCGCCAGAGATTGCAAGGACGGAAGCGCAGTTGAAAGCGCGGAGCAGCAGAACAAGCGGGAAAGGACGTGGGATCTGAATGAAGGTTACACCGCTGAAAAAACAGAGTAAGAAAAACCAGCGCAAATTTCATGCAGCCAAGCGCGGTTCATGGAACGGCGTCTCCCCAATCACCCGTGTTGTGCAGAGCAAGCGGATTTATGACCGGAACCGCACAAAGCAGGAAAGCCGTCAAAGTGGAGATCGTTGACAGAATCGTGCAGACCGCACAAAATTCCATAAATCCCACAATATCTTTTTTGGTTGCACAGCAGCAACCAGCAGTATGAAGCAGCAAGCTCCAAAAACCTTGCCCCAAAAAGCTGAAACCATTGAAAACACTAGAAAAACCGCTGATATCTTAATTGGTGCAGCTTGCCATGATTGCCGAACACTATAGATGAAATGGCGAAAAAGCCAGTCATCTCAATGGGTTCGGCAATTTTTTATTCTCAAAATTCTTAGGTAACTCCATAGATGAAATCGTAGCTTGCAGAGGTTCGAACAGGGTTTGAACCTCTGCTTTTCCATATTCAAGCGGAATTGTGGCGACAGCGCCCTTTTTCAGAGGGCTGCGGCGGCTGGATTTCAGAAAAATCGAAGAAAAATCTTTCACAAAGTTATGGGCGCTGGATTGTTGGTTTTCACGAACCAATGACCAGCGCCTTTTTGCGCTCAAAAAGGGCGCTACAGATTGGAGGTTAGAAATGAGCGAAGAAAACGCACCGCAGAAGGAAAGATTTCTGCGTGAGGTTGAACAACAGCTTCTGCGCAAGGAATTGGACGCGAAGCTGCTGGAAGACGGTCTGATCCACGTCAGATGGAACAAGCAGCCGCTCTGCTCGGTTGACAGAGACGGTATCGTCCGTTTCAGACCGGCAGATATCACAGGACCGGAAGTAGACCGACAGCTTCGAACGGTGATACAGACTGCCGGGCATGTCAAAGAGTATATGCGGATCTTTGAACGTGCGCCGGCTCTGAAGGCTGTCGGTCTGGAAGACAGCTACAAAGTGCTTGCGGATTTCGGAGATGCGGTGCTGGCGGGGCGTTACTGCAAAACAGGCGCGAAGTTCGTGACGTGGGAATGGGACTTTGACCGGCAGGGCGTCCACGCTGGGCATTATTTCATGGAAAACTACGAAGCAGCAAAGCAGGACTTCGCTGTCCGCGCCGGTCTGGTGGAGAGCCAGCGCCTTTTTTCAGACGAGCAGCTTGCTGTGATTAAAAATGCTTGCGAGTTTGCGCTGGAGGACGACGCGACGCTCTCGTATGCCGAAGAAAAGCAGCTCCAAAGTGTGCAGGAGCAGATCGAGCTGCTTCTGCCACAGCAGGAACGGAATCAACACCCCACAATGGAGCAGACAATGTAATATTTCGCAGAGAGCCGGGATTTCTTTTCAGAAGTCCCGGCTTTTTTTGCGTTCAGGGAGGAAAAACTATGACATTTTACGAACAGGAGCTTCGGAAGATTGTCGGAGAACAATATCCGGATGCCACCTATGTGGGCAGAGCCTGCTATGTGCGTCTAAGCGATATGAACCGGGCAAAGATCCAATTTGTCACCGGGATCGTCGCCAATCAGTACAACGCCCTGCAGATGACGATCCTGAACCGCAGTGAAGGACAGGTGGATACCCTGCGCCTTCACTTTTCGGATCTGCTGGGGACAAAGGCAACTTCCAACCTCAACTTCCGAAATGGCGTTGACCCGCACATTTGGGATGACTATGGAAAAGTGGACTGGTATGTATATCACCCCACACGGCAGGACTATAAAATCCTGTCTGATGCGGTATCCGAATATCTGGATGTATTTCAGGATATGCGGCAGTCCCCTGACCAGCAGTGGGAGCAGACAATGTAATAGTATTTTGCAAAGAGCCGGGATTTCTTTTAGAAGTCCCGGCTTTTTTGCGTTTCAGGAGGAATCAGAATGAAACATACAAAAGATTATTGGAGAAGACAAAATCACAAGCCACCCTTGCCGTCGCACCCGGACCCGCCGCCGACAATACAGTGCAGCTGGTATCCGCACGAAGGGCAATGCCCATATTTGCGGCAAGCATTTATCTGCTATCGCAGCAACGGCGAATGTAATTTCACAGACGTGCAAAAAATCGAGAACCGGGGTGACAATCATGTTTGAAGCAACACTGAAAAACAGAATCAGCGCACATCTTGCGCCGGTCACGATCACGTTTCCAATTCCGGAAGATCAATACGAGCAGGTAATTCTCGCGTTGGAAAAAAGTCAGATCGGTGATGCCAAGGTGCAGGACTGCCTGGTTGACAATGTTCGCGCCCCTGACTGCCCTGCCCTGCTCAGAATGACCGGCACGATGGCAAACGTGGATGAACTGGATTGGCTCGGAAAGCAGTTGGAGAGCTTCGACCGATATGAACTGCTGCAATTTAATGCAGCGGTGGAGCGATTCGGATTATCCGCAGCGGACGAGCTGATCGATCTTTCCTTCTGCGCCAGAGAGGTGACGGTCGTTTCAGACTTCACCGACTTGGAGAAGGCCGGCAAACGCCACTATCTGACTGTCCACGGCGCCTGTGATCCAAAAGAACTGGAAGATCTGGACGGCAAGGAGACGGCGTTGGCGCTGATCTCCGGACAGCCGGGGTATGTAACGAGATACGGTGTTGTGTACGACAACGGCATCAAGCTGGAGCAGGCATATGACCGCAAGCATCTGCCTCCGATCTGGATGGCGGAAAACTGCATCCTGGAGCTGAAAATCCGAGTCACAGGTGAAGATGATCCAAAGAAACAGGAGTGGGTGCAGCTCCCAACAAGCCAGATCAAGCTGGAACGCGCGATGCTTCGTGCCGGGATTCCATCCTGCGGCGAGATGCAGATGCTGGTTTCAGACAGCCGATTTCCGGACGAGGTCGACTGCACATTGGATGTTGAACACGGGTCGCTCTTTGAACTGAACAGGCTATGTCAGATATGTTCCAATTTCAAGGAACAGGATTTCGTGAAGCTCGGCGCTGTCTGCCAGATGGCGAAACCGACGTGCGCAGCCAATATCCGCCAGCTGGCAGAAAACCTCGATCAATTTGATTTCGCACCAAATGTCCACACGCCGGAGGAACTTGGAAAATACATGATACAACAGTCCGGTCATTACGCATATGACGAGAATCTTGAAGATTTCTATAACTATGGTGATTACGGTGTCAAGCGAATACTTCAGGATGACGGTGTATTTTTGAATCGCGGCTACGTTTCCTACGCTCTACGCGAAGTGGGTCGAAAAGAAGACCGTCACATTTAATATGAGCGGCAAAACCACGGACTGGGAAACGGACGACCTTACCCGGACCGTTGGCGCGGGCGACAAGCTGGCAAAGCCGACCGACCCGATGGCGACGGACGGCAGCGCGTTCCTCGGCTGGTACACAGACGCTGCTTGCACAGACGGACAGGCATGGAGCTTTGACACGGCGATCACTGAAAATAAAACACTTTACGCCAAATGGAGCAATTCCACGCGGAAAATCACTGTGAAGTTCCGCCGTCTGGACCCGGACGACACAACAGATGCAAAATGGATTGATGTTGAGACGTATACCGATGTTTCCGTTGCGGATGGATATATTTTTAGCAGCGGCAATACCATTCCGGCAAAACCCGCTGATGACAGCGGCAAAAACAATCTTCGCACACTGAAATATGCAGATGCGTGGACATTTGTCGGAAAGGACAATACAACGTACACCCTGGCTGCAAACACCATTCTGGCAGACTGCATCGGAGAACTCACCGATAACACTCTGGTCGTTACCGCAGAAGCTACCCCGTACATCACCGTGACCTTCAACGCAGATAGCGGTCAGTTTGCAAACGGCAGCGAGACGTATGCAACTGGTCTCCTGAATGCAGCAAATGGCGCGACCACTACTGCTCCTGCCGCGGCTCCTACAAGGGACGGCTACCGTTTCGGCGGCTGGTATAAGGATGCTGCAAAATCGGACCTGTTTCATGCAGAAACGGATAAGTTCACGCAGAACACGGTCATTTATGCCAAGTGGGATGAAATTCCCTCGCATGAGATCACGTTCGAAGTGACTGATAAGCAGACGAAAGCTCCAATCACAGACGCCGTGATTACGGTGAAAAACAGCAAGAATGAGGTAGTGACGCCCGTTGACGGGAAGTATACGTTAAAAGAAGGTACATACGATGTCACGATTACTGCAACCGGCTATAAGACGCTCAGCAGCAAGATTGACATCGGTGCGGACAGCTCGAAGATTTCTGTTGAGCTTGAAGCCTTCGTTGCGGTGATCGGCATTGACCTCACGCTCGACAAGGTGATGAAGACCAAGGAGTACACGCTTGCCGATTATGTGACGATCACGCCTGAGACAGCGACAAAAAAGACGATTGTCTGGTCGGCGGCTGAAACACTTCCGGATGGTGTGACGTTGGCAGATGGCAAGTTGACCATCTCGGCCGACGCGGCAGAAAATGCCCAAATCAAGCTGAGAGCGACGATTGCAAACGGCGCACTGAACGCGGACGGCAAGACAGAGCAGAATTATACAAAGGACTTCACGCTGACAGTTACAAAGTACCTTGCAACCATTACGTTTACCCACGGCACTGGCGATCATCCCGATATCACGCTCCCGGAGAAAAAAACCGTAAATGAAGATACCACTTTGACGGCACCGGCAGATCCCTCGGATGATAACTGGACGTTCAAGGGCTGGTTCAAGGATGATGCTTGCACACAGGCATGGCAGACTACCGATAAGTTTGCCGCTGACGCAACGCTGTATGCAAAGTGGGAACTGAAAGCGATTAAGGTTACGCTGACCTTCAACGGCGGCGACGGAACGCAGAAGAACAGCGGCGTCGAGAACACGCTTACACTGGACTCCGGCACGACGATTAAGCTTCCGGCCTGCATGTTCACGAAAGATGGCTATATTTTCTCTGCATGGCAGCAGGAGGGCGAGAGCGGCAGTATCGTTGCGGATACGTCTTATAAGGTGCCGCGCAGCAATGTTACATTTACTGCAAAATGGACGGAAATTGCTGCAGACACCAGCGTTGCTCTGATTGAACAGTCGATAAAGGGCATCACAGAGGACAACGCGTCGAAGTATCAGCCGCAGCTCTTCGCCGCGCGCGATGCTGCGCATACGAATCCGGATGCCGGTAAGAACGCAGACCTGCGCACCAATCTGGAGACACTTTTCCTCAAATCCGGTATTGCAAAGCCCACAGTGAACGGCAACGCGGCGACCAATGCTGCGCAGAGCGGCGCGATCCTGTCTTCCAATGGTCAGACGGTTACGCTGACAATCGATAAGGGTACGGCTGCGACGCTTCCCTCCGCTTATCAGAATGAAGAATACAAGTCCGCGTGGAGAACCATCACCATGAAGCATGGCTCGACCGCGTTGACGGAGCCGTTGGTTCCGGTGCTGGTCACGATGCCGGTTCCGGACGAACTCAGCGGAATGGCAGCCGACACCATCCGCGTTCTGGTGTACGACGGCAGCGCAGAGCCGACAGTTATGGAACCGACAGTGACGGAAGATGGGAAACTGACCTTCTCGGTCGAAACGCTTGGACAGTATGCTCTCGTCGGCAAAGCAATTTCCGATGCGGCAGATACCCGCGTGACTGCGCTCGTCATGAAATATAACGATAAGGTGATGGGCAATGTCAAGCAGGATGACAACGGTAACTTTACAGTCACGTTCCCCTCGTCGATGAACCAGACGGCAATTGACGATCTTTCTTTTGGCACAGGGTGGAAGACCTATCTGACGGTTGCACCGCATGCAAAGGTCGCAACGGTAGAAAATACTGATGGCTGGAATGCGCAGTACTGGGCAGAAACCGGCGTTGCGCTGCAGTTTGACCTCAGCGGTACTTCTGCAACGGACACCATCACGCTTACAGCCATTGCACAAAACGGCACGGAGCGCACGTTCACCGTTACCGCGAAGAAGATCACGGACGCAGACCGCACCTACAAGATTGCTGTTGCAAACATTAGTGGCGGCACAGTCACGGCAAAGCCAAACCCGGCTGCCGCCGGTGAAGAGGTCAAGCTGACCATTGAGCCGAACGACGGCAAGAAGCTGGTCGCAGGCTCCCTCAAGTACAGCCTCCAGTCCGCTGGTGCGGCGCCTGTGGCAATCGATGAAAGCACGCTGACGTTCATCATGCCCGCAGGCGATATCAACATCAACGCGCAGTTTGAAGACG
>CALCJW010000171.1:0-2708 GCA_937967235.1 uncultured Clostridia bacterium | reverse complement strand
CTTTCTACTATCATTTGAAGCAGATGCAGAGAGAAGACAAATATGCATCTGTTAAGCCTGCAAATAAAAAGTCAAGCCCTCAAGTGGACTTGACAAAAGAAAATATCGCAGGCAGCGGGCGGAGAAAAGCACAACACCAAAAGGCCGCCGCGAATGCGCCGACCTGCAGAGCCTGATTACAGCTGTTTATTTCGTGTGATGCAAGCCTGTGGAATCCATATCTACAGGCGGCAGATCTTCCAATGCAGCGAAGTATGCCATCCTACCTCGCACCTTCGGCACATCAATATGAGCCATGTCGTTCACCTCCAATTTTTCATTTTGCGTAAGTTTGCGATACACCACTCTTGCCGTCTTGTCAATACGTTATGCGAAAGTTTTTACGCGAAACGCAATTTTTGCTTGCACAACGTATTTGCCTGTGATATAGTTAACTTATCATAAGAGGGAGGTACTCATTATGGGAAATATATCATCTGTCTTGAAAGCAAAGCGCAAAGAATTAGGACTTACACTCGCACAGATTGCCGAAAAAATCGGCGTAACCGAAGCTACTGTGCAGCGTTGGGAAAGTGGAAATATTAAATCGTTACGGCATGAACGCATTGCCAAACTGGCTGACATTCTCGGCGTTACACCTTCTGTATTGATGGGCTGGGACGAACCCACCGCACCAACTCTCCCCTCCCCCACCATCACCGAGGACACAGTGACATTTCCGGTCATCACCAGCGTAGCGGCGCACTACGACGGCGTATCCATCGACGAGAGCGCGGCCGGCGAGAAGATCGAAGTGCCGCGCGCCTACCTCAAAGGCCGGAAAGCCGAGGACTTCTGTGCTATGCGCGTGCGCGGCGACAGTATGTATCCGGCGTTCCAGAACGGCGACATCGTGCTGGTACTGCGTCAGTCCACCATGAACCACTCCGGCGAGATCGGCGTGATCAGCTACGGTGATGACGAAATGACCATCAAACGCATCAACTATGTGGACGGCGAAGACTGGCTCAAGCTTGTGCCGCTCAATCCCGCGTACCCGCCCCGCCGCATTGAAGGCGTAGACCTCGAAAGCTGCCATATCATCGGCATCCCGCAGGTGCTGATACGGGAATATTAAGAAAAGGAGCTATCCCGCATGAATGACCTGAAACCTGCTCTTGCACAGCTTGCGAAGGACTGCGGTGCACGCAAACTCGTCCTGTTCGGCTCCCGCGCACGCGGCGATAACCGTCCGCGCAGTGATATTGACCTTGCGGTGTTCGGTATGCCGGAGGAGCAGCAGACGCGGTTCTGGTGCGGCATGGACGATCTGCCGACCCTGCTGAAATACGACGTTGTGTTTGTCGATGACTACACCTCGCCCGAGCTGCTTGCTGAAATTGACCGAGATGGAGTGATACTGTATGAAAACCAAACGCGATAACTTTGTAAATGCTGCACATCGACTGGCGGAGGCGGTAACGGACTATCGGAACATCCGAAACGACACCGTCCGCGACGGCATGATCCAGCGGTTTGAATTTACCTTTGAGCTGGGCTGGAAGGCACTCAAGGAATATATGCTCGACGCTGGCATGCAGAATACCCTGCAATTCCCAAAGCAAGTGCTGCGTGAGGCGTACGCCGCCGAGCTGATCGACGATGAAGGCGTCTGGCTGGATATGCTGAATGCCCGCAACCAGACTTCGCATATCTACGATGACCATACTGCCGCTGTTATCGCAGCAAAAATCCAGAACGCCTATCTGCCCGAGTTGCAAAAGCTCGCCGCGCGGTGGGAGAAATAAAAAATCCCGCCCCGGTGCTACCAACACCAGAGCGGGACATGAGGTACTGATAAACTTCCACATCCATCAGTACCTCTATTTTACATTTTTTTACGGTAAGAAAGGGGTTATTTTTTTTCTAAGAAAAAAGCCAACCCGCAAGGACAACCGCTACGAGTACAAGCTGACACTCGGGCGCGACATTCACGGCAAGCCGCTGCGCAAGTCCTTTTACAGCACGGTGAGTCTGTCCGATGCGAAGAAGAAAGCCGAGGAGTACCGCGTAGCCTCCGAGGTGTCGGCTCGTACCGGTGAAGCCTTTGTGCCCTCCACCTACAAGCAGCCGTTCGTTGACGTCAACACCTATGAGCTGACCTATGTCAGTCTGGTCGAGGGTCATCTGATCCCCTATTGCGGGGCGGCGCGGTTGAGCGATATTCGTCCGGCGGACATACAGGCGTACTTCGCCACAAGGACGGAATGTTTGGAGAGCCGGCTGAAGAAATGAACTGCACCCCATTTGTTAGACAGTATGATATACTATCTAACAGATGGGGTGATTTATTATGTCAAGAGGAAAACCAAACAAACGATACACGCCAGAATTTAAGAAGCTGGTCGTGGAAACCATGATGGAAGAAAGGTTGAGTTACAGCGAAACCTGCCGTAGACTTGAGGTAAACAGCAGAGATCAGATCAAATCATGGGAACGAATCTATCTGGAAAAAGGGCCAGAAGGCTTGACGGTCGAACGGCGCGGCAGCGACTGCGTGCGGAGAACGATTACCTAAAAACTTGCAAGCCTTGGTTTTGGAAGACGAGCGACGCCAGCGCAGAAAGTGCAGGTAGTTCAAAAGCTGAGGCAAAGACATTCTCTGGATATTCTTCTCTCAATCGCTCAACTGCCCCGTGCAACTTTCTACTATCATTTGAAGCAGATGC
>CALCJW010000170.1:0-7747 GCA_937967235.1 uncultured Clostridia bacterium | reverse complement strand
ACAGTGGATGAGAATTACTATCTGCTGACGCTGGCGGCCATCGCCAAAGAAATCGCGTACCGGAATGCACCGACCGCAACGTCGGTGATCCTTGCGGCTGGCTTGCCGCTGACGAGCTTCGGCCGGGAAAAGAAAGCATTCCGGGCATATCTGCTGCGCGAGGGCAAACCGGTCTCTTTTTCGTATGAAGGAATTTCGTATGAAACTTCTGTACAGGATGTGAAGCTGTTCCCGCAGGGATATGCTGCCATCCTCCAGCACAGCGATCTGCTGAATGAACCGTCCGTGATCCTTGCGGACATTGGCGGGTGGACCGTGGATATTATGCGGCTGGACAACCGCATCCCGCACGCAGCTTCTTGCCGCAGCTTGGAGCTTGGCATGATCCGTTGTCTGGATGAGATCGCGGAGCAGGTGCGCCGGAGCCTGAATTTATCGCTCACCAGTGTGCAGATTGAAAATGTTCTGCGCGGCATCCCGGACAGTATGGATGACCGTGTGAAAGCCATCATCCAGCGCGAAGCTGGGCTTTATGCCAGACGCATTCTCTCTGCCATTGCCGAAGCTGGTCTGGACTGCCGCGCTATGCCGGTCGTGTTCCTCGGCGGTGGGGCCGGACTTATGAAACGATACCTGCCGCAGGGCAGTGTTCTGCATCCTGTCATTTTGGACGATGACAAATTAAACGCGCAGGCATACGAGCGGCTGGCATCGCAGGTAGCAGGCCATGCAGGATAAGCCGCAAACGGCCCGTTTTGGTACGACGCTGTTTCTGGACAATCCACTCCACCGGCAGGCGTGGGAGCTTCTGTCTGCGATTCCGGCTGGGCAGCGCACAAACTGGCTCTGTCTGGCGTTATGTCAGCAGGCGCAGCGGGAGCAATTTCTGCTGGACCTGAAAACAATTCTCCAAACGGAGCTGCAAAACAGCTCCGATCCACAAGCAATTTCGCGGCCGCAGCCAGCCGGGAGCGTCGACGATGACGTTCTCGGCTTTTTGCGCGCGCTGCAAGAAGAAGGTGAAGAAAGCTGAACGTATAATCCGATATTTTGATATGTTCGCGGGCGTCGGCGGTTTCCGGGCAGGGTTAAACTTGGCAGGCGGATTTCAGTGTATTGGGCATTGCGAGATCGACAAATACGCAGACGCCAGCTATCGCGCCATCCACGCGCCCGGAAAGGAGGAAGTCTACTATCCCGACGCAAGAACCATTGACCCCAAAGAACTCCCCGACTTCGACCTCCTGTGCGGAGGCTTCCCCTGCCAGGCGTTTTCTACAGCTGGCAGGAGGAAAGGATTTGAAGATGCAAGAGGTACTCTCTTCTTTGAACTGGCCAGAGTGGTTAAAGAGAAGCGGCCTCTGTATCTTTTTCTTGAGAACGTCGTTGGGCTCCTTTCGCATGACCGAGGCCGGACGTTTGGTGTCATCCTCTCCGCGCTTTATGACCTGGGGTATCATGTCGAATGGACTGTGCTTAACAGCAAACATTTTGGAGTCCCGCAATCAAGACGGCGGCTGTTCCTTATCGGATATCTTGATCCCCGATGCGCCGGAAAAATACTTCCTGTCTTTGGAGCAGATGCAAAAGCTCTTGTACAGATCGTCCATGGACGGCTGGGCAAACGAGTCTATGATTCTGCCGGAATCGCCTGCACACAGGACACCAGCAGACAATCCGGACTCTACTTTGTAGATCTGACAAAGGGGAATCCGAAGATCACGGCGAACGCCAGATGTTTGCATACCCGGCAGGACGGCTCCCTTACCAACTTCAAGGGGCAAAACTCCGGCGTTCTCTACATTAAGGAAGCAACGAAGAAAGGCTACAAGGAAGCGCATGAAGGCGATTCCATCGACCTCGGCTTCGCGGGCAGCAATACGCGCCGCGGCCGTGTGTTTGCGGGCGTTGCCCATACGGTGGACACGGCGAACACACACGGCATTGTCCTGCGCGGCGGCAGAGTCCGCAGGCTGATGCCGCGGGAGTGTTTTCGCCTGCAAGGGTTCAGCGAGGATCAGATTGATAAGATCCTCGCCATCAACTCCGATGCGCAGGCATACAAGCAAGCTGGAAACAGCGTAACCGTGCCGGTCATAAAAGCCATTGGCCGCCGCATCCGCGCAGCAGATGCGGAACTCTACGCACAAGAAAGCAGGTGACCTATGCCAAACCATATTACAAACATTTTGAAGTTTAAGGGTGATAGTGAACAGGTTCATACCATGCTTGACAAAATCAAAAGTGATGAACTCGGCTTTGGCAGTATTGACTTCAATAAAATCATCCCCATGCCGGAAAGCCTCAACATTGAAGCTGGCTCCCGCACAGACGAGGCTCTGTATGTCTGCATGATGGCGCTGAACCCAGCCGCGCCGGACATGGGCGTTCCAAAATTGAGCAGTGAGGAATATCAGAAGTTGACCGGCATTGTTGGTCGAAGCAAAGGCGAGCAGTTTATGACGCTGGATGCACAGCGGATTTCCAGAGCCAGCAAATACACGCCCCTTTCAGATGTCATTGCCATGGGGCAGGTTGTGATCTCCAACTTCCTGCAATATGGCTGCGGAGATTGGTACGGCTGGTGCAATCGGAACTGGGGAACAAAGTGGAATGCTTATGACGTTCACTTCGATCAGGAATCACAAAGCATTCACTTCCTGACAGCATGGGGCACACCCATGCCAGTCATAGACAAGCTATCACAGATGTTCCCGGAGGTGGAAGTTGATCTGCAGTGGGCGGATGAAGATATTGGTCACAACGTCGGCCATGTTGTCCTTTTAGCTGGAGAGCCGATTGACGGGAATATCCCGGAGGGCGGCAGCCGGGAGGCTTATGAGATGGCGTTTCAGATTCACGACGCAGAAGCTGCCGATTTTAACATGGTGTTCGACGAAAAGAAAGATACCTACGTTTATCAGGAGCCAGAGAAACGTACTCCTCCGCAGACAAAGGGCGATAAGCCGAAAGAACCGGAGCGATGATTGGCATCAAAGATCAATGCTTCGGCGTGGAAATCGAGTTGACCGGCATCACGCGAGCAGAAGCGGCAGAGGCGCTTGGCGCATATTTTGGAACGACGCCGCAGCGCAGCTATGATAATTATGATAGCTGGTATGTACCGGATCGGGAGGGCAAGCAGTGGCGCATCATGAGCGACGGCAGTATCCGCGCAGAGTGGAACGACGATGGGCACTATCGCAGAACAACCGATCCGGAATATCGTGTGGAAATGGTAACGCCGAAGCTCACTTATGATGAGATGGAAAAATTCCAGGAGTGTGTGCGCCGTATCCGGCAGGCAGGCGGGAAAGTCAACGAATCCTGCGGAATGCACGTCCATGTGGATGCTTCCAATCATAACCGCCAGAGTCTCAAGAATCTGCTCAGTATCATGTATTCCAAAGAGGATCTGCTGTTCAAGGCACTCAAGACAAACCCTGCCCGTGTCAACCGCTGGTGTCAGCGCGTGCGCGAACCCATGCTGCAGCGTGCAAGGCGGCTGTCCAACGAACCAACGACGGATTTGACGCAGTTGGAGAACATCTGGTACGAAGGCTGCATTTCTGCGCACGAGCATTACAACTGGACGCGCTATTACGCGCTGAACCTGCATTCTGTCTTTTATCGCGGCACCATTGAATGGCGCTGCTTTAATTCTACGCTGCATGCCGGTCGCGCAAAAGCCTACGTCAATCTGTGTCTTGCCATGTCTGCGCAGGCCATCGCCCAGCGCACCAGCGTCATGCGCAAGACGGTGAGCGACAATGAATTGTTCACGTTCCGTGTCTGGCTCGTGCGGATGGGGCTGAACGGCGATGAATTCAAGAACACGCGCGATCATCTGCTTGCCAATCTGGAGGGCAATCGCGCTTGGCGATATGACAAGGACTGCTATGCAAGCAGCCACAAAAACCGAACATCTCAACAGGAACAGGAGAGGTGACCGAATGAAAATCTGTATTGAAGAATCTACATACGAGGGAACACCCATCGAAATTTTAACCCAGCTCCGCGCCTTGCATTTTGATGCAGGCACGTTCGACGGTGTGGAGGGATACATCCGCTATATGCAGAACACGATCCGCCGCATGACGGAGCAGCCCTGCGAGCTGCCGGAGGGCAGCACGGAAGAACGCGCAGCCGCGCTCATTCATGTGCTGGGTGAGATCGGTGCGCTGGAGCTGCTGGAGGAATGAGGATGGAAAGACCACTGTATTTTGCCTACGGCAGCAATATCAATCTGGATCAGATGCAGTATCGCTGCCCGGACGCGACTGTCTACGGACAGGCTGTTCTGGATAATTTCGACCTGCGCTTTCGCGGCAGCGGCGTTGCGACAGTCGAACCCAAGGAAGGCGCTTGTGTCTACGGCCTTTTGTGGGAGTTAACTGACAAATGCGAAGCATCCCTCGACCGCTATGAAGGCTATCCGCGTCTGTACATCAAGCAGACACTGGAGGTGCGGACGTTTGACGGGCAGCGCGTCCTGGTCATGGCTTATATTATGAACCCAGAGCTGCATCTGAAACCGTCCCTGCCGCCAAGAGACTACTATCTCGGTATCAAAACGGGCTACGAACAGAACGGTCTTCCGGTCGGCTGCCTCAAATATGCGTTCAAGAACTGCCTCAAGGAATGCGGCATGGAACCGTATCCAAAGAAAGTGCAGACCAAGCCGCCGCAGCGAAAGGAGACCGGCTATGAGCGATAACGCCATCCGGAGAATTCAGGTCGGTGATCTTCGCAAAATGAGCGACCGGGAAGGGCTGATCCTGCAAGGCTGCGGCGGTGATCCGCAGGAATGGTTGGAAGGGATCAACGAAATGCTCACGGATGCCGGAATCCTGCGCAATGGCAGCCGGTTTGAACGGGCAGCTCTGTTTGAGTACGACGGTCACACCAACATGCTGTTTGACTTTGAAGGTGTTGATCTTGACGTTGGCAAGCTCGCCATGTGGCGGCTTAGCACCCATGAGGCCATTGGCGGGACTTGGCTTAGTGATTATGTGCCGAACCGTCTGGGTGGATTTTTAGAGAAATCTGAACCGGGTGTTGAAAAGCCGTCCTGCCCGCTCATTGGGCAGGACGGCAATATTTTTAACCTTGTCGGCATCGCAGCGAGGACGCTGCGCGAAGCTGGCTTGCGGGATCAGGCGAAAGAACTCACCCACCGCATTTTCAGCGGCGAGTGCCACAGCTACGGCGAAGCCCTGTGCCTGATTGGGGAATATGTGACGATCACAGACATTGGCGACTACAATCACAACCGCCGCGGAAAGGAGAAGGATAACTATGAGCGATGATCCCATGCGCATTCTGGTCGTGGAACCCACCAAAGATCCGTATGTCAAGGAGATCGACGGCAGCTTGGCGAGCATGCAGGCTATTGTGGGTGGTTTCATTCAGGCCGTCGAACCGTTTGAAGATCCGAATGTCCTGCTGCTGTGCAACGAAGAAGCCAAACTCCTCGGTCTGCCGGAAAACCGTTTCCTGCGGAATCGCAATGGCATACCGTATGACATCATCCACGGCACGTTCTTCCTCGCCCAAGGCAGCGGCGAGGAATTTTGTTCTTTGACCGACAAGCAGATACAGACCTATACGCGCCTGTATTCCCGCGAAAAGCTGTTCGTCATGCAGCATGGAAAGGTGATCAATCAGCCGAAGAAAGGAAAATCGACGCATGAAAGATAAATACATCCTGACGGCAGAGTCCGTCACGGCAGGCCATCCGGACAAGCTCTGCGACACGATTGCGGACAGCGTTCTGGATGCCTGTCTCAAAGAAGATCCCAATGCCCGCGTTGCCTGTGAAGTGCTGGCGACGGCGGACAAAATTCTTGTTGCCGGAGAACTCCGCACGACGGCAAGCCCTGACGTGGAAGCCATCGTGCGGCAGACTGTTCGGAATGCCGGATACGACTGTAATTATAATGTAGAGGTGCGGCTGCATACACAAAGCCCCGATATTGCGGACGCGGTCGATGGCGAAACGCTCGGCGCGGGAGATCAGGGCATCATGTACGGCTACGCCTGTTGGGAAACGGTCGAGCTGCTGCCCGCGCCGGTCGTGTTGGCGAACCGCATCACGAGCCTGCTCACCACCTGCCGGGAAGAAAAGCTGATCTCTGGCATTGGACCGGACGGCAAAGCGCAGGTGTCCGTGCAGTATGCGTTCGGTGTGCCGGAGCGCGTGGACACCATCGTGATCTCCTGCCAGCATGATGCAGACAAAGACCCTGACGAGCTGCGCGAAGAACTCCGCAGGCTGGTCATTGCCCGTGCCTGCCATGATGTGCGCATCGACAAGCAGACGAAGATTCTCATCAATCCGTCCGGCAGATTTGTGCTGGGCGGCTTTGAAGCAGATACCGGCCTCACCGGCCGCAAGCTGATGGTCGACACCTACGGCGGACTTGCGCCCCACGGCGGCGGTGCGCTTTCCGGAAAGGACGGCACGAAGGTCGACCGCAGCGGCGCATATATGGCGCGCTATGTGGCAAAGAACATCGTCGCAGCCGGTCTTGCCGATGTGTGTACGGTTAGCCTTGCCTATGCCATTGGGCGGGCAGAGCCGGTTGCCGTCGAGATCGACACGCAGGAGAGCGGATACTATGACGACGCATTCCTGACCGAAGCTGTCCGCCGCGTCTTTGATTTCACCCCGGCAGGCATGATCCGCGCGCTGGATCTGGACAAGCCGTTCTTCGCAGAAGTCTGCAACAACTGCCACTTTATGCACCCGCAGGCCGCTTGGGAGCAGACGGACAAGGCAGAGAAGCTGCGCATGGCTTGCGCGGAACTGGAGGACGAGCGCACATGAGTCCAAAGCACGTCGCCTCCTGTTCCTTCGGGAAAGACAGCATTGCGACGATCTTATTGGCTTTGGAACATGGCGAGCCACTGGACGAAGCGGTATATTGTGAGGTCATGTTTGACGACGCTACCTCTGGCGAAGTGCCGGAACATCAGGCGTTTATCTATCAGGCAGCGATTCCCGCCCTTGAAAAACTGGGCGTACCTGTCCGTGTGCTTCGAAGCGAGAAAACCTATACCTCTGTTTTTATGGGGAAGGTCACACGCGGGCCGAAGAAAGACATGATCCGCTCCTTTCCTGTGTGTGGGAAATGCTATGTCCAGCGCGACTGCAAAATGCACCCGATCCGGCAGTATCAGAAAACGCTGCCGTCCAACACCGTGCAGTACATCGGCATTGCAAAGAACGAACCGCAGCGTCTGGCACGACTAGGCGGCAATCAGGTGTCGCTGCTGGAGAAATACGGATACACCGAGGATGACGCGAAGCAGCTCTGCAAACAAGCGGGGCTGCTTTCCCCTGTGTACGAGTTTACCGACCGCGGCGGCTGCTGGTTTTGCCCGAATGCCAAGCTGTCCGAGCTGCGACATTTGTACGACCATCATCCGGATCTGTGGCAAAAAATGATGCGTCTGCAAATCGTCCCCGGCAAGGTCACAGAGAAATTCAACCGCAGCCAGACGTTTGCGGATATTGATGCAATGTTCCGAGAATGGGATTTACAAACTGCAGCCTAATACATTATAATTAGCATAGATACAAATGCAACAGGAGCAGATGATGGGAAAGAATAATAAGAAATGTCCTCGCTGCGGACATAAAATGAAGCAGCAGTTTATTGGCTTGCAGCATTGCTCCTGCGGCATGAGTTGGAAGGGCGGGATCGGCTTTTTTGAGCGCACGCCGGACATGGTATTCTGTCTG
>CALCJW010000169.1:0-62218 GCA_937967235.1 uncultured Clostridia bacterium | reverse complement strand
ATCCATACCCCTGAAGGCGGCATGCACGAAGGGGGGTGCAAGCGGGCGCTTACTTCGGTGCTCAATGCCAACGGCCAGAAAAAAGGTATCATCAAGGGAGACGACAAGGTCTCCGGCGAGGATGTGCGCGAGGGACTGACCGCAATCATCTCCGTAAAATTAACGGACGCGCAGTTTGAAGGCCAGACAAAGGCCAAGCTCGGAAACGCCTCCGTCCGCGCACTTGTGAGTTCCATCGTGACCGATCAGCTTTCGACGTTCTTTGAAGAAAATCCGGCCGTCGCCCGTGCGATTCTGGACAAGGCCATGATGGCAAACCGCGCGCGTGAGGCCGCGAGAAAAGCGAAAGAAGCCATCCGGAGAAAAACAGGTCTGGAGTCCGGCCAGATGCCCGATAAGTTGCGTGACTGCAACGATACAGATCCCACGCTCACCGAAATTTACATCGTCGAGGGCGACTCCGCAGGCGGCTCTGCCACGCAGGGGCGTGATTCCCGTTTCCAGGCCATTCTTCCCCTCTGGGGCAAGATGCTGAACGTCGAAAAGGCGAGAGCCGATAAGGTCTACGGAAATGATAAGCTTCAGCCCGTCATTACAGCGCTTGGCGCGGGTATCGGAGACGAGTTTAATTTAGAGAAGCTCCGCTACCACAAAGTCATCATCATGGCCGATGCCGATGTCGACGGCTCGCATATCCGCACGCTGCTTTTGACGTTCTTCTTCCGCTTCATGCGGCCCCTCATTGAGCAGGGCTACGTCTACTCTGCCGTTCCGCCCCTTTATAAGCTCTCGCGCGGCAAAACCACCAAGGTTGCGTTCTCCGACGAGCAGCGCGACCAGATCTCGAGCGAAATGCGCGGCGGCAATCCCAACGTGAAGATCGATATTTCCCGCTTCAAGGGCCTTGGCGAAATGGACCCGCACGAGCTCTGGGAGACGACCATGAACCCCGAGACAAGAACCCTTCGCCGCATCACGTTAGACGACGCGGTCGCGGCCGACCAGATCTTCACCGTCCTCATGGGAGAAGAGGTCGAGCCCAGAAAAGAATTCATCGAGGAAAACGCCAAATACGTCGTAAACCTCGATATCTGATCCTGTTATCGGAAAAATTCCAAAAGAATACGTAGGGGTCGATGCCTACATCGACCCGGCAGAACAAACTGCTTGAATGATAACCTTCGGCGAAACCGAAACTTCCCATTGGGGCGATGTGGGCATCGCCCCCTACGCAGCGTATCGATTCATTGATCGAATTTCGTTCGCCAACACAAGGAGAACAATCTATGGCACATAAGAAAGATTACAAGCCCGAGGACATCATGTTCCCCGAGCAGACGATTGTACAGTCCGAGCTCGTGCAGGAGATGAAGTCGTCGTATATTGACTACGCAATGTCGGTCATCGTCGGAAGAGCGCTTCCCGACGTGCGCGACGGCCTGAAACCGGTTCACCGCCGCATTTTGTATGCCATGTACGAAGACGGCCTGACCTCTGACAAGCCCTTCAAAAAATCGGCGACCTGCGTCGGCGACGTCCTCGGCCGGTACCATCCGCACGGCGACGCTTCCGTCTATGACGCAATGGTCCGTCTCGCGCAGGACTTTTCCATGCGCTACATGCTGGTCGACGGCCACGGCAACTTCGGCTCTGTCGATGGCGATCCCCCCGCGGCCTACCGTTACACCGAGGCGCGCATGTCGAAGCTCTGCAACGAGATGCTGCGCGACATCGATAAAGACACCGTCAACTGGGACCCGAATTTCGATGAATCGAGAAAAGAGCCGCGCGTGCTCCCGTCCCGATTCCCGAACCTTCTAGTCAACGGCTCTTCCGGTATCGCGGTTGGCATGGCGACAAATATTCCGCCCCATAACCTCCGCGAGGTCATCGACGCGTGCGTCTGCATTCTGGAAAATCCGGAGGCAGATCTGCTCGACCTCATGGAGCACATTCAGGGCCCCGATTTCCCGACGCGCGGTATCATCATGGGCAGAAGCGGCATCCGCGCCGCCTACTCGACCGGCCGCGGCAAAATCACCGTCCGCGCCAGAACTGAGCTCGAGGAGTTCGGCCAGAACCGCCAGCGCATCATCGTCACCGAGCTTCCCTATCAGGTCAACAAACGCCAGCTCATTGCCGCCATGGCCGACCAGGTGCGCGACAAGCGCCTCGAGGGTATTTCCGATATCCGCGATGAAACCGACCGCAACGGTATGCGCATCGTCATCGAGCTCAAAAAAGACGCGAACGCGCAGGTGGTCTTGAATCGCCTGTTTGCCCAGACGCAGATGCAGACGACGTTTGGCGTGACAATGCTGGCTTTGGTGAATAACCAGACGCAGCCGAAGATCCTCTCTCTTCGCCACATGTTAGACGAGTATCTCGCCTTCCAGGAAGAGATCATCACCCGCCGCACACAGTACGACCTCAAAAAGGCGCTTGAGCGCCAGCATGTCTTAGAAGGTCTTCTCATCGCCGAAGAGAACATCGACGAAGTCATCAAGACCATCCGCGAGAGCTACGACGACGCGAAAGAGCGCCTGATGGCGAGATTCAACCTGTCTGAGATTCAGGCGCAGGTCGTGCTTGACATGCAGCTCAAGCGGCTTCAGGGCCTCGAGCGCGAGAAGCTCCAGAACGAGTATGACGAACTCGAAAAGCGCATCGAATACTACCGCGAGCTTCTTTCCAACGAAGAAATGCTCAAGGGCGTGCTCAAAGACGAGCTCATCGCTATCCGCGACAGATACGGCGATGAGCGCCGCACCGAAATTCAGGACGTCGAGGACGAGATCGACATCGAAGACCTCATCGAAGAGGAGCAGTGCGTCTTTACTCTCTCCCACGCGGGCTATATCAAGCGCGTCCCGGCGTCTACCTATCGCGCCCAGAAGCGCGGCGGCCGCGGCGTGACCGGGCAATCGTTCAAGGAAGAGGACTTCGCCGAGAGCGTCTTCTCCGCATCCACGCACGATTATATTCTCTTCTTCACGAGCCTCGGCAAGGTCCACCGTAAGAAGGGCTATCAAATTCCCGAGGCAGGCCGAACCGCAAAGGGCACGAATATTGTGAATATCCTGCCTCTCGAGCCCGGCGAGACTGTGACTGCCGGTATCACCGTCCACGAATTTGACGAAGATAACCTCATGTTCGTCACGAAGCAGGGCACCGTCAAGCGGGTTCTTCTCTCAAGCCTCAATACTGCGAGAAAAGCCGGTATCCGCGCGCTGACACTCAACGATGGCGACGAACTTATCTCCGTCATGAAGACGAACGGCGAAAATAACATCCTCCTTGCCACCAGGGACGGCATGGCAATCTGCTTTAACGAAACGGATGTGCGCATCATGGGCCGCGACGCGGCAGGCGTGAAGGGAATCACACTTTCCGATGGCGACGAGGTCGTTGGCGCCGGCATCGCAGAGCCCAGCAAGCAGCTTCTTACCGTTACCGAGCTCGGCTACGGGAAGCGCACGGAGCTGACAGAATATATGCGCCTCGATGAAACCGGTGAGCGCCGCCCGCAGCAAAGAGGCGGCAAGGGTCTTAAGAACTACAACATCACAGCAAAGACCGGCCGCATCGCGGGCATTGCCATTGTCTCCGACGAAGACGACGTGATGCTCATAGAAAACGGCGGCGTTCTCATCCGCATGGCGGCCTCTGATATCAACGTTTATAAACGTGATACGCAGGGTGTTATTCTCATGCGTGTGGAAGATGGCAACCGGGTTATTTCCATCGAAAGAGTTGATCCTGAGCAGGGAGAAGCATAAATTCGACTTTTTGCCGTGGACAGGTATGGCCAGAGTACGTCTGGCAGGTCTCTGCCAGACGAAAATGACGCTTGCTGCCACGGCAAAAATGAAAACCACCACATTGAGGTTTTTCAATGAAAACAGTCACAATCTACACCGACGGCGCTTGCTCCGGAAACCCCGGCCCCGGCGGCTGGTGCGCCATTCTCCGCTACGGGGAAATCGAAAAGCAGCTCTCTGGCGGCGAGGCGAAGACAACCAACAACCGCATGGAACTGACCGCCGTCATTGAGGCCTTACGGGCCCTGAAAGCGCCCTGCCGGGTCGAGCTCTACTCTGATTCCAAATACGTCATCGACGCCTTGGAAAAGGGCTGGGCTCGCGGCTGGAAAGCGCGTGGCTGGGTCAAATCCGACAAAAAGCCCGCCCTGAACCCCGATCTCTGGGAGTCGCTCCTTTCCCTCTGTGACATGCACGACGTGCAGTGCCACTGGGTCAAGGGGCACGCGGAAAACGAATACAACAACCGCTGCGACCAGCAGGCCGTTCTGGAGAGCCAGAGGTTCAAATAAGCAAAAAAATCCTGTACCATTTTGGTACAGGATTTTTTATGCGAATCAGTTCCAGAAATCCGGCATCACGGACGGGTCTCCGGTATACGTTCCATCGTTATTGGAATCGCCGTTTCCGTTGTCATCCGGGTTATCATCCGGGTCGTAGCTCGGATCATTCGGGTCGGTGGGATCGGGCTCCTCCGGCACTTCGGGCTCGGGCTCGGTATACGGCGTGACCGAGTAGCAGCGGTCGCGGTGCTTGAACTGATCGGTGTGCAGAAGCTCAGAGCGCATTGTGCTGCCGTCGGCCGCGATAAAGTCGCGATAGGCGTTGATCGTGTAGCCGGTATATTCGCTCTCTGTGACAGAACCAAGAATATACTTGTTGCCCGCTGCATCTACGGCCAGATCGATGGCCTTGCCGTTTGCATCCACGCCCGCGCCCTTGGCAATCGTGATCTCCGTTTTTTTGCCGTTAATTTCGGCAACCGTCTTCCAAGCCGTCGAGCTTGCATATACGCCGCGGAGCTTGATATGATCGTAGTCATGCTCCTGCTTGGTGCCGACGAGCTTGATGTGGACATAGCCGCCGGAAACTGACGCATCCACGCGCAGCGGCATATCGGTCGAGTTTTTGAACTTGTAATCCAGACTCGGCCAATAGATCGTCGCGTCCATGCCTGGCTCGACATACGTGACCAGATACATGTGCGGCGCGCGCTCCGTGACCTCGAGATCTGCCAGCAGCGTGCAGGTGTAGATCGTAGACGCAACCTGGCAGATGCCGCCGCCCTCCTGCGATTCACTCTTGCCGCCGTCGGTGTAGACGATTGCTGCCAGATAGCCCTTTTCCTTCGTGCGCTCGCCGACAATTTTGTTGAACGAGAACTCATCGCCCGGGTTCAAAATCGTACCGTCAATCGCCTTGCAGGCAAGCTCGAGGTTTTTCGTTCTTGCGGCGTTCGCAGTATGCGGGCTGTCGTAGGAAGCCAGAACGTCCGCAAAGTACGTCTTTTTAAGCTCCTCCAGCGTCACCTCGGGCACAAGGTCCTCCATCTGGATCGTGATGACCTCGCCCGCCTTGGCCATGGCAAGCTGCTGCGTGTAATACGGAAGATCGAAGCCGTAGCCGTTGACCTCGGGCACAAGCTCCTTCTTTTCCTCGTCGTAATACGCATCCGTCATTTCCTTGCAGTACTTATCATAATACTGCTGCAAATCGACGCTCTCGCACGGCACGGTATCATAGTCGAAATCCAAGTCGCTGAAATCGCCCGACGAGAAGCGGGCAATGACTGCATCATAGAGCTTATCGGCGTCCAGAGACACCGCCGGAGAACCTGCGGTGATCGTGATCGTGCCGGCCTCTTCGTTGACCTTTACAATGGGGTCGATCTTGTCGGACGCGCACTCGCGCGCAGTCTGGTCGACAAGCGTGCGGATATAATCTGTGTCGAGATTGAGGCTCGAATCGAGGTCGACCGAATATTCGCTCTTGCCTGCGCGCAGATAATTGATAACTGCCGAGATGGGGCCGCCCGAGCGGCCATAGCGCATCGCCTCGTCAATCGCCTGATCAGGGTTGAGCGCCACCTGCGTGACCTCCGGGGTCAGGCTCAGCGTCCGGTCCGGCAGCACTACATTCAGCGTATCGCTCGCGTAGCTCTTCTGTACGGCCTCAGACACTGCGGATACCGCCGCATCCCGTTTGAGCCCGCCGACATTCACGCCGGCCACATAGACGTTCGGGTAAATCGCATCCTGATTCTTGAGCACGAAACCATACGAGCAGACGCCAAGCACGACGACCACAACCAGCGCCAATGCAATGATGAGCCCCTTATTTCCGCCGCCGGACGAAGCCTTCGCCGCTTTAGGCTGCTTCGCAGGCTTACTGACCTGTTGTTCGGCCATCGACGGCCACTTGGGCGCGCGGCTCTGCTCAAATTTTCCTTTCTTTCTGATAGGAATCCCTCCAATCTTCACCGACAGAATCTGCCGGGAATCGGTAACATGTCGTCACAAGCCAGAAAAGCTGAGATTATGACAACTATCATTATACCGAAGCGCCCCTCTTTTTGCAACGGCAATTCGACCAAGAATGCCATGCAAATTATGAATTTATCCTTAAGATTTGCCAGCGCCTGCGCCGGCTTCCCTCCCTGTTTGCATAGACGAGGAAGCGCCCTTATTTATTCCGCAGCAGGCAGTACCGGTCGACGAGCAGCTGTGCCAGCTTCAGCGCATCCTCGCCCGACTTGAGCTTTACCGTAATAGCCGGCGTTTTCCCGGCAGCAAAGAACACGCGCCCCTTGAAGCTCGATTCCTCGCAGAGGCTCGAAATCGCGGCAAAATCGAACACGCTGAGCTTCACGGTAAGCGTCTGGCCCTTCTGGTTCAGTTCGACAATGCCGGAGGCCGCCGCGCGCGCGCGAAGAAGCGCAATCGCAATCAGGTTCATCACGCCCTTCGGGGGATCTCCGTACCGGTCGACGATTTCGTCCAACAGATCGTCCGCGTCCTCCTGCGTGCGGATAGCCGCCATGCGGCGGTACAGATCCATGCGCTGCTCGCCAGAGGAAACGTAGCTCTTCGAAATGTTTGCCGTCACATCGAGGTCCGCCGTGCATTCCGGCTCCTTGAGCGCCTCTTCCCCGCGCTCCTCGAGTACTGCGTCTTCGAGCAATTTGAGATACATATCGTAGCCGACCGACAGCATGTGCCCCGACTGCTCCGAGCCCAGCAAATCGCCCGCGCCGCGAATTTCGAGGTCGCGCATCGCAATTTTGAATCCCGAGCCGAACTCCGCGTACTCACGGATGGCTTCCAGCCGTTTTTCCGCGATTTCGGACAGAACCTTTCCCCGCCGGAAGGTCAGATACGCGTAAGCATGGCGGGAAGACCTGCCCACGCGACCGCGCAGCTGGTGCAGCTGGGCAAGGCCGAGCTTATCCGCATCCTCAATGATGAGGGTGTTCACGTTCGGAATGTCAATACCTGTTTCAATGATCGTCGTGCAGACCAAAATCTGAATCTGCCCGTCGGACATTGCCTGCATCACGTCAGACAACTGCTCCTGATTCATCTTTCCGTGCGCTACCGCAACGGACACATCACCGAGCCGCTCCTTGAGCTTCGCCGCGCACTCGTCGATCGATTCGACCCGGTTGTGGAGATAATACACCTGCCCGCCGCGGGCCAGCTCCCGGCGGATCGCCTCGTCCAGGATCCGGTCGCTATGCTCGAGTACGAAGGTCTGTACCGGATACCGGTCGTGCGGCGGCTGCTCGATGGTTGACATGTCGCGAAGTCCGGAGAGCGCCATGTTAAGCGTCCGGGGGATCGGCGTCGCCGACAGCGTCAGAACATCGACTCCGCGCGAAATTTCCTTCAGCCGCTCCTTGTGGCTCACGCCGAAGCGCTGCTCCTCGTCGACGATCAGAAGCCCCAGATCCTTGAAATGCACATTCTTTTGCAGCAGCTTGTGCGTGCCGATGATTAAATCAATCTTGCCGGACTCCAGCTCCTGCAAAGTCTTTTTCATCTGCGTCGCCGTGCGGAAGCGAGACAGCACGTCGATCGTCACCGGAAACGAGCCGAAGCGTTTGAGGGCCGTTAAATAATGCTGCTGCGCAAGCACCGTTGTCGGGACCAGGATTGCCGCCTGCTTGCCGTCCAAGATACATTTCATGACTGCCCGAAGCGCAACCTCCGTTTTGCCGAAGCCAACGTCGCCGCAGAGAAGCCGCTCCATGGGAGCCGGAGACTCCATATCGTGCTTGATCTCCGCAATCGCCCGCAGCTGGTCGTCCGTCTCCGCGTACTCAAAGCTCTCTTCAAACTCCTTCTGCCACGGTGAATCCGCCGCAAACGCAAAGCCGGGTCTCCTTTTCCGCTCGGCGTAGAGCTGGATGAGCCCCGCGGCCAAGTCCTTTGCCGCCGCCTTTGCCTTTGCCTTTGCCTTCTGCCATTGGTCGCCGCCGAGCTTATTGAGCCGAACCGTCTGGTTCTCTCCGCCTGAGCCAATATACTTGCTGACAAGGTCCAGCTGCGTCGCGGGAACGTACAGCATATCTGTCCCCTGATACGCGATTTTCACGTAATCCTTGACTGCGCCGCCCACCTTCATCTGCTCCATGCCGACATAGCGGCCGATGCCGTGGTGTTCGTGGACAACGAGATCGCCCGGCGTGAGGTCGGTGAAGGACTCCAGCTTTTTGCGGTTCGAGGGCGCTTTTTTGGGCGTTACCTTGCGCTCGGTTTTTTTGACGAGCAGCTGCCCCTCTGTTAAGATGGCAAATCGCAGCTCCGGATATTCAAGCCCCGCCGGAAGCGAGCCGTCTGTGAGGAAGATCTGCCCCGCCTGCGGCAGATGCACCGCCGGAAACGCGAGCAGCGCATTCACGCCCTCTTTTCCCAGCATCTCCTTGAGAATTTCCCCGCGCCGTTTGCCGCCGCAGAGAACGAGACAACCGTAGTCGTTCTTAATGTAGCTTTTCAAATCATTGACCGCTGTCTCGAGGCTTCCTCCATAGCCCGGAAGCTGGCGTGCCGTAACGGAAAGCAGCTGCTTAGGCGGAAGACTCTCCGGAAAGCGCGCGGAGAGGAAGCTGTCAAAATAGACGGCCGGGTGGCCCTTCATCCGTGCGGCGAGGTCTTCCAAGCTGAGATAAAACTCGCACAGCTCGCCCGCCAATCGTCCGGACTCCAAAAACGCGTCGAGCCCGAGGCCGAATTCTTCCTCCTGCGCCTTTGCCGCGCGCGCAAGTGCCCCGTGGTCGCAGAAATAGACGGAAGTTTCGCTCGGAAGGTAGTCCGCCGCGCAGGCGAATTCCGGGTAGATGAGCGCCATGTACCGGTCGGCCGACGGGAAACTCACCCCGCTTTGCAGGGCTTCTATATCCCGCGTGAGCGTGGTAATCAGGTTCTCGTGGGGCGTTTTCCGCCGCCTTTGCCGCGCAATGATGCTCTCTAAATCCCGACACAGCCCGGAAATCCCCTCCGGGTGCAGCTGTGGCAGGCTCTCGGCCACGGGAAGAAGCAGCGCCTCTTCCGTATTTTCCGTCCGTCTTTGCGTCGTGGGGTCAAAAAAGCCCATTGCATCGAGCTCATCTCCAAAGAACTCGCACCGAACCGGCTGTTTTTCACCCGGAGAATAGACATCCAGAATGCCGCCGCGCAGCGCGAACTGTCCCGCGCCCTCAACAAGCGACGTTCTCGCGTAGCCCGCCTGCATGAGCTTTTCCGCCAAGTCCTCCGGAGAGAAGCTTGCGCCCACGCGAAGGCGAATGCTGGCCGAAAACAGAACCTCGCGCGGCATCGTCCGGAGCGATAACGCCTGCGCGCTGGAAATGACAAGCGGCAGCTTTCCGGCAGCCAAATCGTAAAGAAGCTTCAGCCGCTTCTGCTCCCACTGCCGCGAGACGCCCGAGGCTTCCACAAAGGTTAGCTCTCGTTCCGGGAGAATCGGAATCTGTACGCCGAGAAAGCTCTCGAGCTCTTCCTGCAAGCGCGACGCGGCCATCTCGTCCTGACAGATCATGACCGACGGACGCGCGCAGGAGGCATGCAGCGCGGCAAGAAAATGGCTGCGCGTAATCTGGCTCAGACCCGAAATCGCCGCGACGCTCCCGCGCGAAATAGAGTCTTGCAGCTGATGAAATTCCGGGCTCTTATCCAGAACCTGCAACAAAATGTTCAGAGTAGCCGCCTCCTATAGCCTAAAATCTGGAAGTTTCGCCCGCGACCAATTGCCCCCATAGCAAAAACCATGGGGGTTGCGCGCGAAACCTGTGGATAAAACAAGAATATGAAAAACCAACCGCGCCCGGAGCTACAATTCCTTCGGACGAGCCAGGCTGTTATTTCCCATTGTATGCGCTCGCGGCTTTTTCCGTGCCGCTTTCCACGATGCACAGTGCCGCCTCCGCTGCGTGGTGAAGCGCCGTCTGGAAAGCCTCCTGGTCTTCCTTGGGAATATTGGATAATACCCAGTCGGCAAGATCGTAGTCCGGGTGCGGCTTATCGCCCACGCCGACCTTCACACGCGGAAATGCATCGGTTCCGAGACTCGAGATGATCGACTTGATCCCATTGTGGCCGCCGGCCGAGCCGTTTTTGCGCACGCGGATGCGCCCAACGGGCAGACTGATATCGTCAAAGATCACGATGATCCGCTCCGGCGGGATTTTATAAAAGTGCGCGCAGGGCTCAATGCACAGGCCCGACGCGTTCATATACGTCTGGGGCTTGACGAGAATCAGGCGCTTTCCCTTGTAGTCGCACACGCCGACCTCGCCCTTGA
Source organism: uncultured Clostridia bacterium (assembly GCA_937967235.1). Lineage (GTDB taxonomy): Bacteria > Bacillota > Clostridia > Oscillospirales > Oscillospiraceae > CAG-170. The sequence continues at coordinate 51,599 of CALCJW010000169.1, read as the reverse complement.
ATTTCGGCTTGTTCACGCGTACGCCGAGCGCCTTGGCTAAAAGATCGAGCGCGAGAAAACCGGTATTGTGCCGGGTCTTTTCATACTCCCGGCCGGGGTTGCCGAGACCCGCAATGAGCCAGGTCTCGGCAGCGTTGGACGAAAAAAGCATATCAGAACAGAACGGACATCGAGGTCTCTTCGTAGATTCTCTGGATCGCGTCGGCAAAGACAGGCGCGACGTCGATGTAGCGGATCTTCTTGGGTGCGTTTTCGGGTGCGGGGATGGTGTTGAGCAGCGCCAGCTCCTTAATGCAGCTGTTTTCGATCCGCTCGAGCGCCGGGCCGGACAGAACGCCGTGCGTTGCGCAGGCATAGACCTCCGTTGCGCCGCCGATTTCGACGATCGCCTTCGCCGCGTTGCAAAGAGAGCCCGCCGTGTCGACCATATCATCATAGAGAAGGCAGCGCTTACCCTTTACATCACCGATGACGTTCATGACTTCGCACTGGTTGGCGCGCTCACGGCGCTTGTCGACGATGGCAAGGCCCATGCCCATCTTGTTGGCGAACGAACGGCTTCTTGCGACCGAGCCCACGTCGGGGGAAACGACGACCATATCTTCCGGGTTATCAAATTTATCGAGGAAATACTTCGTAAAAACAGAGGTCGCGTGCAGATTGTCCACAGGGATATCAAAGAAGCCCTGAATCTGCGCGGCATGCAGGTCCATTGTGAGCACACGGTCAGCGCCTGCGGCTTCGATCATGTTGGCGACGAGCTTCGCGGAGATCGGGTCACGACCCTTGGCCTTGCGGTCCTGACGGGCATAGCCGAAGTACGGCATGACGGCGGTGATACGGCCGGCAGAAGCGCGGCGGCACGCGTCGATCATGACGAGCAGCTCCATAAGGTTGTCGTTGACGGGCTTGCAGGTGGACTGGACGATGAACACGTCGCTTCCGCGCACAGACTCGTTGATGCTGACAGAAACTTCTCCGTCGGCAAACTTGTTGACCGCGCAGTCGCCCATCGGCAGCCACAGCTTGCGGCACACGCCCTCGGCAAACGGGCGGTTGGCGTTGGCGCTGAAGACCTTGACGTTTTTACCGTGCGAAATCATATGAAATTACCCCCATAATTTTCCGTTTTGTTCTCTTCTGATATTTTTTATTCAGCGGGTTTTCCCGCAGGAATACGGATTTACTTTTCCTTGACCTTGTGCTTGCTGGCCCAATCCTTCTTATTTTGCTGGCGGGCTCTTGCAATCGAGAGCGCCATCGCCGGAATGTCGTCCGTAATGGTCGAGCCCGCGGCAATATACGCGCCTTCCCCCACGCGCACGGGCGCAATGAGATTGGTGTTGCAGCCGATGAAGGCGGAGTCTTCGATGACGGTGCGGTATTTTTTCGCGCGGTCGTAGTTGACCGTCACGGTGCCGCAGCCGAAGTTGACGTTCTTTCCCACGTCGCTGTCTCCCACATAGGTCAGATGAGAGATCTTTGTACCGTCGCTGACGTTGGAGTTCTTGATCTCCACAAAATCACCCACGCGCACGCAGTTTCCGACGCTCGAGCCCGGGCGGATATAGGCGAACGGGCCGACGTGTGTGTCATAGCCAACAGACGAATTATAGATCTGCGAGGCGTTGACCTTCGTGCCGTCTCCGACGCGCGCGTTCTCGAGATAGCTGTTGGGGCCGATCGTGCAGTTTTTGCCGATCGAGGTCTGCCCGCGCAGGATCGTTCCGGGAAGAAGCGCTGTTCCCGCGCCGACGGAGGCCGCCGGGTCGACATACGTCGTGTTGTAGTCCCAGATTTCGATGCCCTGCCGGGAGAGCTCGTAGAGCTTGGCGCGCGATAAGACCGGCTGCCAGCTCGTCATCTCCTGCAAATCCGCGACGCCGTACACGCCGTCGCGGTCGGTATACGGTACGCCGTGATCCTTTAAGAATGCCGTGAAAATAAACTTTTCATCGAGCGCCGCCATGAGCGCAGCTTTCGATATAGACGTGACCGGGCTCGCGATGGGCGCGGAATCAAACTGCTCCTCGTCCGCCGCAAATGGCAGAATGACCGCCGGACCTGTCACAACGATGATATCCTCTTCCGTCTCGTCCGCTGTGGATAAAAACACATGCAGCTGGTCGCTTGTCGCCTCAACGGACGGGCAGCTGAACTCCACATCGTCCGGGAAGCACGCGCGCGCCTCGCGCTTGAACCGCTCATGGCAGACCAAAAAGAACCGCCCAACGCCGCCAGCCATCAAAGAGGACGCCAACCACGAAAGCAAAGGCGTACCCATGATATTTTGCAGCATCATTGGGCGGGAAAAACCGGTTTTGGGCGTATCATCAGGAATAAAGATCACTGCGGACAGTCCAGCCAAAGCACTCACACATCCTTCCATCCACACGGGACTAGTCATACGTACTAGTATTATAGCAGATAAAAACGCTTTTGTATAGGAATTTCCCCGGAAATTTCGGAAAAAATAAAGCTGCCGCGCAGGTTTCCAGATTTTTATCATTTCAGCCCTAAAACCCGCCGGGAAAGCGGGTTGGTCATTGCGAAACACAAAAATCTATGCTATACTATTCAGACAATTGCGGAAAAAGAGGAAAAATTATGCTCGAACTGAAAAATTTAAGCTTCTCCGCATCCGCCGAAAGCGGAACGGTAGAAATTCTCAAGCATATCAATCTGACCGTCGACGATGGAAAATTCATCGTCATCACGGGCCCCAACGGCGGCGGCAAGACGACGCTTGCCAAAGCCATCATGGGCCTTGTTACGCCCACCGAAGGCCAGATTATCTGGAACGGCGAAGACGTCACGGCCCTTTCTATCACCGACCGCGCCAGACGCGGCATTTCCTACGGCTTTCAGCAGCCGCCGCGCTTCAAGGGCATCCGCGTCTCAGACCTTCTGAACGTTGCGGCGGGCAAAACGCTCGGGCATGACGAGGCATGTTCATATCTCACGAAGGTCGGCCTTTGCGCGAGAGACTATCTCACGCGCGACGTCGATACGAGCCTCTCCGGCGGCGAGGTCAAGCGCATCGAGATCGCGACGATTCTTGCCAAAAACGCGAGCCTCATGCTCTTCGACGAGCCCGAAGCCGGTATCGATCTCTGGTCGTTTGCCAGACTGACCGAGACGTTCCAGCGGCTCCACGACGAGGGCGGCAGAACGATTATTATCATCTCCCATCAGGAGCGCATCATCCGCCTTGCCGACGAGATCATCCTCATCTCCGGCGGTCAGGTCACCGGCCGCGGTACGGCAGAGGAAATTTATCCGCAGATTCTGGCCGATACGGTCACGGGCTGCAACATGCTGGAGGTGGACGGCACATGCTGAACGACGTACAAAAGCACATTTTACAAGTTGTCGCCGACATGGCGGACGGAAACGCACCCGGAGCGGTCAATATCCGCTCCGACGGCCAGAAGGCCTACCGGCACAATACGGATAACATCGAGATCGTCTCGAAGACCGATAAAGACGGCATCGATATCAAGATCAAGCCCTTTACCAAGCACGAGGATGTGCACATCCCGGTTGTCCTGACAAAGTCCGGCTTCCATGACATGGTCTATAACGACTTCTTTGTCGGAGAAGGCTCGGAAGTGACGATCGTCGCCGGCTGCGGCATTCACAACTGCGGCGACTGCGACTCCCAGCACGACGGCATCCACACGTTCTACGTGGAGAAAAACGCGAAGGTCACATATATTGAAAAGCACTACGGCGAGGGTGAAGGCACGGGCAAGCGCATTTTGAACCCGCAGACGATCGTCTACCTTGCCGAGGGCGCGCAGATCACAATGCTGACGAGTCAGATCGCTGGCGTGGACGATACGAAGCGGTACACCAAGGTTGTGGCCGAGGGCGCAAACTCCGAGGTCATGATTACGGAGAAGCTCCTCACGCATGCAGACCAGCACGCCGTGAGCGAGATGGACGTGATTTTAAACGGCGAGGGCTCGCGCACAAGAGTTATCTCCCGCTCCGTCGCCAAGGAAGCGTCCACACAGGTCTTCTACCCCAGAGTGCAGGGCAACGCTCCGTGCTTCGGCCATGTCTCCTGCGACGCGATCATCATGGGCACGGCGAAGGTGCGCGCGATTCCCGAAATTTCGTGCAACCACGTCGATGCGGGCCTCATCCACGAGGCCGCCATCGGCCGCATCGCGGGCGAGCAGCTTTTAAAGCTCGAAACCCTCGGCCTTACCCCCGAGGAAGCGGAGGAAAAAATCCTCGAGGGCTTCCTCCGCTAACAATCCACAGACGAAAAGCGATACTTGAAGCTTTCAGGTATCGCTTTTTTATGGAGTACACATGAATAGAACCAGTTTTCAATCGATCAAGCCACAATTGCGGGAGGTCTGGCGGCTGAGCCTGCCCGCAATCCTTACACAGATCACGACGATCACCATGCAGTACATCGACTCTGCGATGGTCGGCCGACTCGGGGCGAACGCATCCGCCGCCATCGGTCTTGTTGCGTCGAGCACATGGCTGATGAACGGCGTGTGCTACGCGCTCGCGGCGGGCTTTTCCGTGCAGGTGGCGCACCGCATCGGCGCGGGAAACGAAAAGGGAGCCAGAAACGTCGTCCGGCACGGCCTGATTTCCGCGCTGATCGTCTCCGGCCTTCTGTGCCTCATCGGCGTGGCCATCCATATGCACCTTCCCGTCTGGCTCAAGGGCGACGCAGAAATTACATACGATGCGGGGCGCTATTTTCTGACGTTCGCGTGGATGCTTCCGTTTACGCAGATGTCGTCTCTTACCTCGTCCTTCCTTCAGTGCGCGGGCGATATGCTCACGCCAAGCATTTTAAACGCCGTCATGTGCGTGCTGGACGTGATCTTCAACACGCTTCTGATTCCAAAGCACGGCGTCTTCGGTGCGGGCCTTGGGACGATGCTTGCCTGCGCGGTCGTGAGCCTTCTGATGCTATATTTTTGCTGCGCGAGAAACGGCCAGCTCTGCCTGCGCCGGGAGGAGCAGAGATTTGACGCATCGATTCTCAGAACGGCACTCAGGATCGGAACGCCCGTTGCCTTGCAGGAGGTCGCGATGTGCGGCGCGCAGGTCGTTTCCACGGCCATCATTGCGCCCCTCGGCGCAGTCTCCGTCGCGGCAAACGCCTTTGCCGTCACAGCTGAGAGCATCTGCTACATGCCGGGTTACGGCATCGCCAATGCGGCAGCAGCGCTCGTCGGCCGCTCGGTCGGCGCGGGGGACATGGAAAAGGCCAAGCGCTGCGGCAATATCTGCATCGGCCTCGGCGCGTTTCTCATGACCTGTACGGGCGCAGTCATGATGCTCATTTGCCCCTTGGTCTTCGGTCTTCTCACGCCTGTTCCCGAAGTGCAGGCGCTGGCTTCGAAGGTGCTTCGCATCGAGCTTCTGGCAGAGCCTTTATTCGGCGCGTCAATCGTTGCGGCAGGCGCGCTGCGCGGCGCGGGCGATACGCTTGTGCCGAGTCTTCTGAATCTGGGGAGCATCTGGATCGTCCGCGTGGGAAGCGCGCTGGTTCTGGTGCGGCGCTTCGGCCTCACCGGCATGTGGATCGCCATGGCCGTAGAGCTCTGCATCCGGGGACTGCTCCTTCTCTACCGCCAGAAAACAAGCAAATATTATAAACAGAACGCAAAAAGGCCGTGATCTTTGATCACGGCCTCCCATGTTATTGTGTAAAACCTTCCGACAACGCGTAGGGGTCGATGCCCACATCAGCTTTCCTTCCTTGCGTAGGGGTCGATGCCCACATCGACCCGGCGGTGTAAACCGATTTTACGAAAATCCTCGGCGAATTCGCTCGTGCCCTTGGGTCGATGTGGGCATCGACCCCTACGAAATGGGTAGGAAATATGCCCTGTATTCTAGGCTTTTTTCATATTCAGCACATCCACGAGCGTAAATCCTGACAGGTACTTCCGCACCGTTTCATCCAATCCCTGCCAGAGCGGATACGTGCTGCAAGCGCCCGCATTTTCGCAGCTCTGCCCTGCCTCCAGACACGTGACCGGCGCAAGCGTTCCCTCGGTCAGGCAGAGGATATCATAGACCGAGTAGTCCTCCGGCGCCTTGGCCAGACGGTAGCCGCCGCCTTTTCCGCGCAGCGCGTCGAGCATCCCGGCCTTGCTCAGAACCGAGAGGATGCTCTCGAGATATTTTTCGGAAATTTTCTGCCGCGCGGCAATCTCGGCCAGCGGAATATAGCCGCTCTCCCTGTGCCCCGCGAGATCGAGCATCACGCGCAGCGCGTAGCGCCCTTTGGTGGAAATCATCATAATCCGGTCCTCCTCTAACCTACTATACTACTAGTTTATTGGTTTATCAAGTCGAAACCGAGAATTTACTTTTATTTTCCGCTGTGATAGAATAAATCCAATTGATCTGAAGTGGTGGGAAGACGAAAATGACAAAGGATATGACCCGGGGCACGCCGTGGAAGCTCATTGTGCAGTTTGCGCTGCCGATCATGGCAGGAAACCTCTTGCAGCAGCTCTACAACACTGCCGACACCATCATCGTCGGCAACTTCAACGGCCAGCAGGCGCTTTCCGCTGTCGGCTCGTGCGCATCATTGACCGCGCTCTTTACGGCGCTGGCCATCGGCTTTTCCATCGGCGCGGGTGTTCTGATCTCGCAGTATTTTGGCGCGAACCGTCTGGAAGAGCTGCGGCGCTATGCGGCCTCGTCGATTGTGCTGATGCTGCTTCTGGGGCTTCTGATGTCCGTCATCGGCTTTTGCAGCGCGGAGCTTTTGCTGGCCCGGTTTTTGGGCACACCGCAGGCGCTTTTGCCGCAGGCAACACTGTATTTTACGATCTACACGGCGGGGCTTGTCTTCCAGTTCGGCTATAACATTGCCGCCGCCATCCTGCGCGCACTGGGAGACAGCAAGGCAACACTCTATTTTCTGCTCGTCTCGTCGGTGCTCAATGTGGCGCTCGACCTTCTGTTCGTGGCTGCGTTCCGCATGGGCGTTTCCGGCGCGGCGATTGCGACGGTTATTTCGCAGATCGTCTCCTGCGTCGTGGGCTTCTGGTACATGCGCAGGCGTTACGAGCTCCTGCGCTTTTCCGTGCGTGAGCTGCGGCTGGACCGGACAGCTGCCGGACGTGTTTTAAAAATCGGCGCGCCGATGGCAATTCAGCAGTCGATCGTTTCGTGCGGCTTTTTGTTCCTGCAAAAGCTTGTGAACCTCTTTGGAGAGAGCATGATCGCGTCCTATACGGTCGCCACCCGGATGGAAAACATTCTGATGATTCCGATCATTGGCATTCAGAACACCATGGCGACCTTCGCCGGGCAGAACATGGGCGCGCGCCAGCCGGAGCGCGTGTCAAAGGGGCTGGGACAGGGCGTGCTTGTTTCGCTTTTTATGACGGCGGCGCTCTGCGTGTGCCAGTTTCTCGGGATGGAGCTGATCATCCGCGCATTTAAATTAGACGCGGCCGCGGCGGCCATTTGCCGGCAGCATCTGTTCGCGTCCGTGCTTTCCGAGCCGATTTTCGCGATCTACTTCCCGGCCAACGGCATGTTTCAGGGCGTGGGCGAGGGCTTCCACGCGACATTCTACGCGCTCATGGCGCTGGGACTTCGCGTCGTCTTCGCCTACAGCCTGTACAGAACCGCGTTTTTCGGCTATACGGCCATCTGGTGGAGCCAGGCGATGGCCTGGACGCTGACGCTCATTACCTGCTACGCCCATTTCTTCCGCGGCAAATGGAAGGAAAAGAGTCTGGTTTCCTGAGGAGGAGTTTCCATGCAGTATAAATTCTTCGCGCTCATCTCCCGCATGCGCTACATTGCCCGCTGGGGCCTCATGCGCAACACGTTTCAGGAGAACATTCAGGAGCACAGCCATATGGTGGCCGTTCTTGCGCACGCGCTGGCACTCATTGAGCGCGACATCCTCGGCGGCACGGCTGACCCCGACCGCTGCGCGACGGCGGCGCTGTTCCACGATGCGTCCGAGATCCTGACCGGCGACCTGCCGACCCCCATCAAGTATTATAACCCCGAGATCAAAAAGGCCTACAAGCAGGTGGAGGCCGTGAGCTGCGAAAAGCTGCTCGCGCTTTTACCGGCCGAGCTCCGGCCAAGCTACGCGCCGCTTCTTCTCGAGTCGGATGAAGCGGTCGCCGTGATCGTCAAGGCGGCGGACAAATTATCGGCATATTTAAAATGCGTCGAGGAACTCAAGGCCGGCAACACAGAGTTCACGCAGGCGGAAAAGCAGACCTACAAGGCGCTCGTCGATATGAAATTGCCATGTCTCGACTACTTCATGGAGCACTTCCTCGAGAGCTTCCGCCTGACCTTGGATGAACTGGAGTGAGCCGCTTTTTGTAAAAAACGTGAAACTTAGCCGAAACCGCAGCAGAAAATATGGCAAAACTCACACTTGCCTTTCTTGAGCCCGGCCGGTATAATGGCTGACGGTAAAAGTAAGGAAGGGAGTGCATGGCGATGAAACAGACGATTTGTCCGGAAATCATCCTTGGCGCTCCCGTTTTTGTTTCGGGCGGCAGTGTTTTCAAAACGCCGGATTGGTGTTTTTCCAAGATACAGGAATTGTGATTGGTGTTTCCATTCACAGTTCCTTTTTTTTTGGGCTCTTGAGGCGCGGCCATCTGAAGCACGGAAAAGAGGAAGGAGATTACAAAATGGGTAAAAAGAAAATTCCCGAAGAAGGCATCTATGATGCAAGAGAGCTCGGTGCGGGCAGAATGTTCGTCCTGGGCTTCCAGCACATGTTCGCGATGTTCGGCGCGACAGTTCTGGTCCCGATCCTGACCGGCCTTGACGTGTCGACGACGCTTCTGTTCGCAGGCCTCGGCACGCTGCTGTTCCATCTGATCACCGGCGGTATCGTTCCGGCGTTCCTCGGCTCGTCCTTCGCGTTCCTCGGCGGCTACGCAACGATCGCTCCCATGATCGACGGCCAGCCCAATAAGGAAATGCTGCCCTACGCCTGCTTCGGCGTTGCGTGCGCGGGTCTTGTGTACGTGATTCTCTCGGCGCTGTTTAAAGCGTTCGGTGCCAAGAAGGTCATGCGCTTCTTCCCGCCGATCGTCACCGGCCCCATCATCATCGCCATCGGCCTGAACCTCTCGTCCTCCGCCATCAACAACTGCGCGCAGAACTGGTGGATCGCGATGGTCGCCATCGTCATCATCATCGCCGCCAACATCTGGGGCAAGGGCATGATCAAGATCATCCCGATTCTCCTCGGCGTCATCGGCTCCTATGTTGTCGCGGTCATCTGCGACGCTTCCGTCCGCGAGAACCTTGTGCAGAACGTCTCGAACGCCAAGTGGTTCGCGCTCCCCATCTACAAGGAGGAGACTGTCTTCGGCCTGCTCACAAGCGGCAACGTCGACGCTCACCTGCTGCTGACCTCGGTTATCACGATCGTTCCCCTGTCGCTCGCTACCATGGTCGAGCACATCGGCGATGTTTCCGCGATTTCCTCCACCTGCAACCGCAACTACATTGAAAACCCGGGCCTTCACAGAACCCTGATGGGCGACGGTCTGGCAACCACCCTCGCAGCCCTCTTCGGCGCGCCCGCCAACACCACCTACGGCGAAAACACCGGCGTTCTTGCGCTCAGCAAGATCTACGACCCGCGCGTCATCCGCATCGCGGCCATCCTTGCCATGTGCTTCTCCTTCAGCCCGAAGTTCGCGGCCATCATCTCCTCCATGCCCGGCGGCACCATCGGCGGCGTCAGCCTGGTCCTCTACGGTATGATCTCCGCGGTCGGCGTCCGGAACGTCGTTGAAAACAAGGTCGACTTCACGAAGTCCAGAAACGTCCTTGTTGCGGCTCTGATCCTGGTCCTCTCCATCGGCATCAGCTACTCCTCCGTCGGCTCTCTGGCGCTCGGCCCCATCAGCCTGTCGGGTCTCGCGGTTGGCTCCATCGTCGGTATCGTCCTCAATGCCATCATGCCCGGTAAGGACTATGTCTACGGCGAAGACAAGCAGGGCGACGAGTCCGTCAACTTCATCGTCCAGTAAGCAACTGCATAAAAAAACAACGCGCCCGGGTTTTCCCGGGCGCGTTTTCGCGTCTCAAGGGGCGGTGTGCAAACACTGCAATTACGGAAGTCCGGCGCACTTGTCCATCAGCTTCTGATAGACCACGCGCATCTCCGGCTCTCTGGTGTTGGGGATCACGTCGCGAAGCGCGAACCAGCGCACGCCGCTGTTTTCGTCCGGCTTTTCGTGGAGTGCCTGTTCCTCATCGGCCTCTAAAAGATACGTCACGTTCAGATGCAGATGGCTCGAAACATACTTCCCGCGCTTGACGTGCCCGGGCACGCCGAGAATCTCCACAGAGAAAATGTCCCGCAAAACCGGCCTTGCCGTCACGCCCGATTCCTCGTTCGCTTCTTTGAGTGCCACGGCAAGCAGATCCGCCTCGCCGTCCGCGTGCCCGCCGAGCCAGGCCCAGGAATCGTAAATATTGTGGTACGCGAGAAGGACCTTCGTCTTGTCGGGATTTACAATCCAGCACGAGGCTGTCAGATGCGCCATCTCGTTGTCCCGTGTCAAAAGATCCGAAAACAGACCGGCGTATTGCAGCATCAGCCGCCGGTCGGAGGCCTCCTGCTCGTTAAAGGGCGTGAAGGCTTGCAGCTGCTCAAAAATCGTCATAAAAACCTCCGAAAAACAAATCTCAGCCAAACAGTACGTGCATTAAAAGCGGCATGGTCACCATCGAAAGAAGCGTCGAGAGCATGACGCCGGAGGACGCGAGCTCGTGGTTCCCGCCGTAGAGGTAGGCGATGTTCGTCGCGCTCGTGGCCGACGGGATGCAGAGCACGACGACGATCACACCCAGAAGCATCGAATCCACACCCAGCGCGCGCAGCAGAAAATACGCGCAGACCGGAAGAATGACAAGCTTGACGGCGTACATCATATAGAGCTTTCCGTTTGTAAAGACCTTCCGCAGCGGCATCAGGGCAAGCGCGCTTCCCGTGATGAGCATGATCAGCGGCGAGGTCGTCTGGCCGATAAACGAGCACATGGACGCGACGAGATCCGGCACCTTCAGGCCGGTTAGATAGATGGCGTAGGCTGTCAGAGAGGCGATCAGGCAGTGATTTTTGAAAATGCTCCAGCTCAGGTGGAATTTCCCGTGCCCGCTCACCAAATGCACGCCGTAGCTCCACATCAGAAGCTGCGAGCACAAAACGATGACCGTCACATAAAACGACGCGTCCATGCCGAACAGCGCCTGCACGATGGGGTAGCCGATGTAGCTGATGTTGCAGTAGCTGAACAAAAAGCGCATGAGCCCCCGGTCCGCTTCCGGCACGTGCAGGAGCCTTACCACCGCGCGGCTCAGCCCCATGCAGCAAAAAAGCAGCGCAAAGCCGATGACCGTGAGCATCAAGACCTGCTTGTTTGACATCAGACGCTCTTTTCCCATCACCGAGCTCAGCGCCAGCATGGGGTTTGTGAGCATGACGACGAGCTTTGAAATGGTCCGGTTCCCCGCGTCGTCGAGCCAGCCGCGCTTGCCGCAGACAAAGCCCGCCGCCATCGCGAAGAACAGCACAAACATTTTTTCAATCAGCGCCGGAACGTTCATATGTACCTCTTTTCATGCCGCCGCCGCGCCCGTACCCAGCCAGACGCGGCAGAGAAAGCCCTCTGAGAATCAGCCGAAGCAATGCGGGCAGGGGGTGTAGCCGTTGGCCTCGGCGAGCTTGCGGCTGTAGGCCCAGAAGCTGGTCTGGGCAAAATAATCGCAGCCATATTTGTGGTAATAGCCCGTGCCGTCGTTCTCCACAAACACGACGTACGCGTCCATGAATTTGGACTTGGTGACATAGCGACGGTTCGTCGAGGCAAGCTCCTCGTTGGTGGAGGTCAGCGTCTCAATCGACTGTGTGAGCGATGCGTTCTCCGTCTCCAGCGCTTCCTTTTCTGCCGTCACGCGCTGGAGCTCTGCCTGCTGGGTCGTCATGTCATACTGCGTCTGGCTGACCGTGCTCTGGGCGGACGTGAAATTTTTCTGGAGCTCTTCAATCGTCTGCGCCTGCTGCGAGAGTTCGTCCTTTGCCGACTGCAGCTCCTGCTGCGCGTCAAGGAGCGACTGCTCGAGCGTAGCAAGGCTTTCCTCGCGCTCTTCCAGATCCGACTCCCGCAGGCGAAGCGACACCCGCTGTGAGGCGCTGTTGGCAATCAGGTAAATGCTCAGGCCGAGGCTCAGCGCCGTGAAGACGCAGAGAATCGCGATGATTACGCCGTGGCCGCTCTGGCGCTTTTTTGGCGCGGCGGGCGCGGACGGCTGGGGGATCGGCTTCGGCTTTGGCGGCTGAACGACGGGCTTTTGCATTTTCCCGCGCGGGGCGGGCATGGCGTGTCCGTCCTCCGAAATTGCGCCGGGATTCAGCGCACACTCCCGGCAAAAAAGCTCGCCGTCCGGGATTTCACGGCCGCATTTGATACAGGTATTCATGGAAAACCTCTCTTTCTACGAAGACACACAGCACTCAGACGGCGCTCCGGCGCTCCAGACGGTAGGTCGACTGGACGACCGCGAGCGTAAAGATGGCGAAGAGGGTGAAGACAATGTAGGCCGGCGCGTAGCTTCCCGTGAGATCGGCGATTGCGCCGGGCATGAAGGAAAACGCCGCCTGCGCGCCGGAAAAGCCGGAGGATGTAAAAAGAATCATCATGTGCGCGAACCCGGGCAACGCGATCGAACCGATTAAGATAACGCCCAGATACAGCATTGCCTAGCGAAGGCGGCTTGGGTGGATGAAGAGCTTCTGTTTTTCTGACGAAGAAGCCTCCTCCCGTGTTCCATACGGGGCAAGGCCGCAGGCCTCCGGGCTTTCCCGGATGAGAAGGAACACCCGGCCTGCCGCCAGCAGCGACACGAGCGCCTCAAAGTAGAAGCACACGCGCAGGCTGAAGCGCTCGATGAGCGCGCTTAAAATCGAGGAAAAGACGACGGCGGAAATGCCGGTGCCCGCCGCGCAGATGCCGATGGCCGTGCCCCGGCGGGAAGAGAACCAGCGGAGCATCAGAATGCTTGCCGGAAGCATCGCGCCAAGGCCATACGACACGCCCGCCAGCATGCCGGCCAGGCCCTGTGGAGTTTTTTCATAGCGCACCCTCCGGAAGACGCTGTGTTTTTTATGGGTACACTTTAGTATATCCAAAATCGGAAGCTTTGTAAATCATTGCGGCAAAAAAGAGCAGCCCCACCGAAATAAGCAGGGCTGCAATGCGATGGAATGATTGTGGCTTGCCTCTTTCAATGCGTAGGGGTCGATTGCGCGCATTGCCCCGAGAAAAGCTCCAAATTCGCCGAAGATTTTCGAGATTCTGGATTATTTGCCGTTTCCGAGCGCCTGCATGGCATAGGCCAGACACACGCACGCGCTTGCGCCGTAGATGAGAAGGCCGGAAAGGTCCTGCCCCGCCATAGCTGTGGCTCCAAAAAACACGCCGCAGAGGCTATAGAAGCAGAGCCTTCTGCGCCCGCCATGGTCAAACGAGAAGCTTGCCGCGTGGTAGGTCGCGATCATAAAGCAGATGAGAGCAAACAGGCAGAAGCAGTAGTCCAGAATCGCCGGGTCGTGCATCCAGCGGCGGAAGTCGTAAAACAGCTTGCATACGTAATACAAAATCGCCGGGACATAGAACATGGCAGACGGCACGCCCGGTTTCATCCGGAACACGCCGCCGAGCAAAAGCGCCAGCGCGCTGACAAGGCCCAGGAGCCCAATCAGCCGGACGAATGTCCCGCCTGCCTGCATCGAAAGGACGCAGCCCGCGCCAAGGCCAATCGCCCCCAGGGTGTTGCAGATAAAATCGCTTCGCATCGGTCGGAACACCTCGTCGTACCGCGACTTCTTTTCAAGCGTCACCGCCGACAGCCAGAATAAAAGCGCCATCAGCACGCTGAACGCCACAAGCGGAATTGCGCTTCCGCCCGAGCGCATCGTCGCGTGGAAGAAATATCCCAGAAGCCCCGCCAGAACGCCGAGCCATGATACCTTTGAAAACCCGATTTTCCGCGTCATACCGACCGACCCTTCTCTCCATTATCTAATTATAGTATAACACACCGCGCGGACGTTTTACAGACAAAAACGTGTGAATTTTTTGAAAACAGCGCGCATGAGACAAGGCCCGGGCGAAAAAGCACCGAAAAAAGCCGGGATTTTTCCAAAAATACGCTAGATTTCTCTTGCATTTCCCGCGCATGGATGGTATAATTCAAATATCTTGATAGTAGTTTTACTGGAGAGTGGGGAATACTTCCCCACTCTTTCTTGCTGAGAAAGGGAGTTTTGCATGAAGATCACGGAAACAGTCCGGCAGTTCGCGGAGCCTGTGGTGCAGGCGCACGGGTGCTCACTGTGGGATGTGGAATACGTCCGCGAGGGAGCCGACTGGTTTTTGCGGCTGTACATCGACAAGCCCGGCGGCGTGGACATCAACGACTGCGAGGCCATCTCCCGCGCGGTTGACCCGATTCTGGACGAAAAGGACCCCATCCCGGACAGCTACAGCTTTGAGGTTTGCTCGGCAGGACTCGAGCGTGTGTTAAAGCGCCCTGGCGATTTCGAGCAGTTTCTGGGCTCGACGGTACTCGTCCGGCTCTATAAGCCGGTCGATGGTCGGAAAGAGGTCGTGGGAACGCTGACGGGATATGAAGACGGCGCGGTGACGGTCACTGTAAACGACAGCCCCGTTCGCTTTGAAAAAAATGAGGTCGCGCTGGTGCGGCTGTATGTGGAGTTTTAAGGAGGAATACAGAAAACATGAACGCTGAAATTTTCGCGGCGCTGGCCCAGCTCGAAAAAGAGCGCGGCATTCCGCAGCAGTACATGATCGACAAGATCACGCAGGCACTCGTCGCGGCGTATAAAAAGGACAAGGAAGGCTATACCGATAACGTGTTCGTCGAGGTAGAAGACGGCGATCTCAAGATGTACGTACAGAAAGAGGTTGTCGACGACGTGCTCACGCCCGCAACCGAAATTTCGCTCGACGCGGCCCGGAAGATCAACAAGCACGCCGAGCTCGGCGATCTTGTAAACGTCGACGTGCGCACGCAGAACTTCGGCCGCATCGCCGCCCAGACCGCCAAGCAGGTCATCATTCAGGGCATCCGCGAGGCAGAGCGCGGCATGATCTTCGACACGTTCTCTTCCAAAGAACATGAGATCCTCACCGGCACGGTGCTTCGCATCGCGCCCGACTCCGGCGACATGACCATCCGTCTCGGCGGCAACACCAACGACCGCACCGACGCGATGCTTGCCGCCTCCGAGCAGGTCAAGGGCGAGAGCTACCGCGAGGGCGACATCATCCGCGTCTACGTCGTAGAGGTCCGCCGGTCGACAAGAGGCCCGCAGGTCATCGTCTCGAGAACGCACCCGGGGCTTGTCAAGCGGCTCTTTGAGCTCGAAGTTCCCGAAATTGCGTCGGGTCTTGTCGAGGTCAAGTCCATTGCCCGCGAGGCAGGCTCGCGTACAAAGATCGCCGTCTGCGCAGCAGAAGAAAATATCGATCCCGTCGGCGCGTGCGTCGGTACAAGAGGCGCGAGAGTCGGCGCGGTCGTCGATGAGCTCCACGGCGAGAAAATGGACATCATCGTCTGGTCGGAGGACCCGGCAAAATTTGTGGCCGCGGCGCTGAGCCCGGCGGACGTTGTCTCCGTCACGGTGCTCCCCGGCACGCAGAAGGCCTGCCGCGTGATCGTCCCGGACGACCAGCTGTCGCTTGCCATCGGCAAGGAGGGCCAGAACGCGCGCCTTGCCGCACGGCTGACCGGCTACAAGATCGACATCAAGCCCGCCTCGCAGGCCGCCGAGTTTGAAGCGCAGCAGCAGGAAGCTCCCGAAGAGCCCGCCGCGGAAGCGGAGAGCGAACCGGAAGCAGAGACGGAAGAGTAAGCGTTTTTCATACACAAGGAGGTACAAGCCCGGATGCAAAAGAAAATTCCCATGCGCCAGTGTGTCGGCTGCCGCGAGATGCGGCCGAAAAAGGAGCTGGTGCGGGTGGTCAAAAGCCCGGAGGGCGCAATCAGTCTGGATTTTCGGGGCAAAGCTCCCGGACGTGGCGCGTACCTCTGCCCGAACAGCGAATGCCTGAAAAAGGCGATTCGCGCCAAAGCGCTCGAACGGGCCTTCAGCACGCAGATCCCGCCGGAGGTTCTGGACGCACTGGTGCAGACGATGGAGGAACAGGCGAATGAATGAGACGCAGCACAAGGCGCTGATGCTTCTGGGCCTTGCCCGGAAGGCGCGAAAGCTCGAGATCGGAGAGGAACCCTGCGGAATTGCCTGCCGCAGCGGAAAGGCGAAGCTGCTTCTCATCGCGCACGACGCGGGAGATCACACCTTCCGCCGGGCAAGATCGTATTGCCGTGCGGGAAAGCCTCCATACCTCTGCGTGCCGTTTACGAAGGAAGAACTGGGAAACGGACTCGGCTGCAATGCCTGCGCATTATGTGCGCTGACCGACGCGCCGTTTGCAAAGGCCTTTCTGGAAGGCCTCCCGGAGCTCGCCGCACAGCATGAGGATATTTTGCAGGAGCTGACCCGTCAGACCGAGCGCGTCAACAAGCGCCGCCAGGAGGAGAAGGCACACCGGAAAAACGTGAGATTTGGTAAGAAGTAATCAGGGGGTGGCTGTATGAGTATTGAGATCAAGCAGAAAATCAAAGAGGTAGCTGACGATTTTGGCATGCCCGCCAAGAGCCTCATTGAGATCGTCGGAAAGTTTTATGATAAGCCCAAGAGCAGTTCGCAGAATCTGACAGAAGATCAGCTGAACATCATCTTCGACTATATCACCGCACAGAACCAGATCGGCTCCATCGCCGAGGTCTTCGCGACCGCCAAGCCGAAGGAAGAGCCGAAAGCCGAAGCGCCCGCTGCACCTGCACCCGAAAAGCCGTCTGCCCCGCAGCAGAACGCGCAGCAGCAAAAGCCGCAGAGCGCGCCGCAGTTCCGCCCGAACACGAACCGCCCGGGCCAGAACAATAACAACCAGCGCCCGCAGCAAAATACCCGTCCGCAGGCGCAGCAGAATCAGCCGCGCCCGCAGAATGCGTCCCAGCAAACTGCCGCGCCGCAGCAGAACGCCCAGCCGCAGACTGCCCAGCAGCCCAAGCAGCCGCAGCCCGAGCGCAAGCGCGAACGCCGCGTCATCGATACCAGCGCCGTTACCGTCAACGCCGACCGCTACGACGACCGCGTCGATTCTCTTGTCTCCGAGCGCGTGCAGAACTACACGAGCGGCAAGCAGAAGATCGGCAACAAGAACAAAAAGCAGCAGGCGAAGAAATTCGGCACGAAGAACCGCTCCGAGGAGCAGGAGAAGATGCGCCGGCTTCAGCTCGAAATCGCCAAAAAGGCGCCGCTGGTCGTCAAGATTCCGGACGAGATTACTGTCGGCGAGCTTGCGTCCCGCATGAAGAAAACGGCGGCAGAGGTCATCAAGTGCCTTCTTAAAAACGGCGTGATGGCGTCTGTCAACCAGACCATCGACTACGATACGGCGGAATTTGTCGCCGTCGAGCTCGGCTGCAAGGTAGAGCGCGAGGTCGTCGTTACGATCGAAGAAAAGCTCTTTGACGATCATGAGGACACGGCGGAGGAGCTCGTCTCCCGTCCGCCTGTCATCGTCGTCATGGGCCATGTCGATCACGGCAAGACCTCCCTTCTCGACTATATCCGTCACGCAAAGGTCGCAGCGGGCGAGGCCGGCGGCATTACCCAGCACATTGGCGCGTATACCGTCAAGGTAAACGACCAGCCCATCACCTTCCTCGATACCCCGGGCCACGCGGCCTTCACCGAGATGCGCGCGCGCGGCGCAATGTGCACCGATATTGCCATTCTCGTGGTCGCGGCCGACGACGGCATCATGCCGCAGACGATCGAGGCCATCAACCACGCCAAGGCCGCGAACATTCCCATCATCGTGGCCGTCAACAAGATGGATAAGCACGGGGCGAACCCCGACCGCATCCTCACCCAGCTGACCGAGCACGGCCTGACCCCCGCCGATTGGGGCGGCGAGACCGAGGTCTGCAAAATCTCCGCGAAGACCGGCGACGGCATCGACGATCTTCTCGAGACGGTGCTCCTGACCGCCGAAATGCTCGAGCTCAAGGCCAACCCGAACAGAGCCGGTAAGGGCTGCGTGCTCGAAGCAAGACTCGATAAGACCAGAGGCCCCATCGCGACGCTTCTTGTCCAGAACGGTACGCTCCATCAGGGAGACCTCATCATCGCCGGTACCGCCGTCGGCCGCGTGCGCGTGATGACGAACGACAAGGGCTTGTCTGTCAAGGTCGCAGGCCCGTCCATTCCGGTTGAGATCACAGGTCTTACCGAGGTGCCCGCGCCGGGCGATGAATTTAACGCTGTCGCCGATGAGCGCATGGCGCGCCAGCTGGTCGAGCAGCGCAAGCAGAAGATCAAGGACGATGCAAACAAGCTCAACCAGAAGGTCACGCTCGAGAGCCTGTTCTCGAAGCTCCAGGAGGGCGAAATGAAGGAGCTGAACCTCATCGTCAAGGCAGACGTGCAGGGCTCGGCGGAGGCCGTCAAGGCGTCTTTGGAGAAGATTTCGAACGACGAGGTCCGCGTCAAGGTCATCCACGCGGGCGTCGGCGCGATCAACGAGTCCGATATCCTGCTCGCTTCCACATCCAACGCGATTGTCGTCGGCTTCAACGTCCGCCCGAACGATCAGGCGCAGGCCGCGGCCAAGCGCGACAAGGTCGATATCCGGATGTACCGCGTCATCTACGACGCGATCAATGAAATTTCCGACGCCATGAAGGGCATGCTTGCGCCCAAGTTCCGCGAGGCCATCATCGGCCACGCCGAGGTCCGCCAGACCTACAAGGTCTCCGCCATCGGCACGATCGCGGGCTGCTATGTCAAAGACGGCAAAATTACGCGCGACGCGTCCGTTCGTGTCCTGCGCGACAACATTGTCATTCACGAGGGAAAGCTCGGCTCTTTGCAGCGCTTCAAGGACTCCGTCAAGGAGGTTGCCGCCGGCTATGAATGCGGCATGTCGATCGAAAAGTACAACGACATCAAAGAGGGCGACATTTTCGAGTGCTTCGTGATGGAGCAGATCAAGGATTAAAAACCACCGCTTCCCACGCTGTTTGTGGTGTGGGAAGCGGACAATCCATAAGGAGGTACTATGGCTTCCAATCGAATTGGACGGATCAATGAGGAGATCCAGCGCGAGCTGTCGGATCTGATCCGCTCGCTCAAGGACCCGCGCGTGCAGACGCTGATTTCCATCACCCGCGTCAACACCACGCCGGATCTTCGCTACAGTAAAATTTATATCAGCGTCATGGACGAGGAAAAGCAGAAGGACGCCATGCGCGGGCTCAAATCCGCGGGCGGCTGGCTCCGGCGGGAGCTTGGCAGCAGCTTGCAGCTGCGCTATACGCCCGAGCTTGTGTTCGAGCTCGACGACTCGCTCAAATATGGCGCGCACATGTTTGACCTCTTATCGAAATTAGAGGCCGAGCAGAAGGAAAAAGCAGGAGAAGCAGGCGATGACGAGGCTTGAAATGGCGCAGGCGCTGCGCGCGCATGACAACTATATCATCCTGACCCATCGCCGCCCGGACGGCGACACGCTCGGCAGCGCGGCGGGGCTTTGCCTCGGGCTGCGCGCGCTCGGAAAAAATGCGTGGGTGCTCAAAAACCGGCAGCTTACGCCGAAACTCGCTCCGTTTACAGAGGGGCTCGTCACGGATACGTGCCCGGAACACGCGACGGTCCTTTCCGTGGACATCGCGTCTCTGGGCCTTCTGAGCTTTGACGCGGCGGAGCTGGGGCTTGGGGATCAGATTGCCCTTGCCATCGACCACCACGGGAGCAACGATTTAAATGCGCCCAAGCTCGTGGAAGCAGACCGTGCGGCCTGCGGCGAGATCATTTTAGAGCTCTTGGAGCTTCTCGGCGTAACGCTCACGGAGAAGCTGGCGAACGCACTCTATCTTGCCATCTCGACCGACACCGGCTGCTTCAAGTATTCCAACACCACCGCCCACACCCACGAGGCGGCGGCAAAGCTCATCCATGCGGGAGCGGATACGTATCCCATCAACAAGGCGTTCTTCGACACGAAGAGCTTTGCAAGGCTCAGACTGGAGGCGGAGCTGACGCACTCCATCGAGCTCTACGCGGGCGGCCTTGTGGGGCTTTGCACGATGCCGAAATCGCTTTTGCAGGAGCTGGGCATTTCCGAGGACGACGTGGACTCCATCTCAGGCTTCGCGCGCTCCATTGAGGGCGTGGAGATCGGGATCATGATCCGCGAGGTCGAAGATGGCGGCGGCAAAATTTCGCTCCGCACATCTGAAAATTACAACGCATCCGATCTCTGCCGGGCCCTTGGCGGCGGCGGACATGCGGCGGCGGCAGGCGCGACCGTTCCAGGCGGCATTGCAGGCGCCAGACACGCGATTTTGTCGCTGCTTAGCCAGCGCGGGATCATCCGGGAGCGCTGAGTATGGCAAACGGAATTTTGATCATCGACAAGCCGGACGGCTGGACGAGTCAGGACGTAGCCGCGAAACTTCGCGGCGTGTTCCACGAAAAGCGCGTCGGGCACGGCGGAACGCTGGACCCGATGGCGACAGGCGTTCTCCCGATTTTCATTGGACGCGCCACACGGGGAGTCGAATTTTTTGAGTCCGCCGAAAAGGAATACATCGCGGGTCTCCGGCTTGGCACCGTCACAAACACGCAGGACACGACAGGCGAGGTATTAGAGACCAACCCCGTCACGGTCACGCGCGAGGATGTAGAAGCCGCGCTCCGGCGCTTTACGGGGGAACTTGACCAGCTTCCGCCCATGTATTCCGCCATCAAGATAAACGGCCAGAAGCTCTATGAGCTTGCCCGCAAGGGAAAAGAGGTCGCGCGAACGCCCCGGCGGATCACGATTTTGGAACTGGAGCTCTTGGGCGGCGAAGGCGCCGACTATACGATTCGCGTGCGCTGCTCCAAGGGCACGTATGTCCGCACACTCTGCCATGATATTGGCCAGGTGCTCGGCTGCGGTGCGTGCATGTCGTCTCTTCGACGGACGAAGGCCGGGATGTTTACCCTCGGGCAAGCCATTACCATTGAGCAGCTTCTGGCATTTGCGAAGGGAAACGACCCGCAGGCGCTTTTAATGCCCGTCGACGCGCTTTTTGCCGAATTTCCGCCGCTCATCGTCGAGCTCGGACAGGCGGAAAAGCTGCGCAACGGCGCGCAGGTGAAAGATTGGCACTTTGCCCCCGGCACCTACCGGGTCTACAGCATCACAGGAGAATTCTTGCTCTTGGGCAAGGTCGAGAACACGGTTCTCACTACGATCAAGAGCTTTTTTGAGGTAACAAAAGCTTGAACGAACGACGTGTTATCGCGCTTGGCTTTTTCGATGGGGTCCACATCGGCCATGGCGCGCTGCTGAAAAAAACCTGCGAGCGGGCAACGGAGCTCGGCGCGATTCCCGCAGCCATGAGCTTCGACACGCACCCGGATACGCTCGTGTTCGGAACGCCGACGGAGCTTCTGAACACCATGGACGAGCGAAAGCAGCTGATGCAGTCGCTTTACGGCATTGAGGACGTGATTTTCTGCCATTTTGACAAAGCCATGATGAACATGGACTGGGAGGCCTTCGTGGAGGATTACCTCGTCCGGGAGCTCCATGCGTGTCACTTGGTTTGCGGGCACGACTATCATTTCGGCGCGCGCGGCTTCGGAAACGCCGAACGGCTCACGGAAAAGTGCCGCGCGCTCGGCCTTGGCTGCGATGTGATCGGGGAAGTGAAGCTAGACGGCGTGACCGTGAGCTCAACCTATCTTCGCAGGCTTTTGAAAGAGGGCCGGATGGAAGAGGCTGTGCGCTTTCTGGGGCACGGGCACATCATCTCCGGCATTGTGCAGCATGGAGACAGCCGGGGGCGCACGTTGGGCCTTCCGACGGCAAATCTCGCATTGGACGCGTCCCTCCTTGTACCGGCCTTCGGGGTCTACGGCGGCTGGGCGGACGCGGGCGAGCTCGGAAGGTATCCCACGGCAGTGAACCTCGGCGTACACCCGACGGTGCATGAGCTGCCGCACCCGGTCGCGGAAGCGTCGCTTCTGGGCTTCGATGGCGATCTCTATGGGAGATTTTTGCGGCTGGAGCTTTTGTTCCAGGTGCGGCCCGAACGGCAGTTTTCGTCTTTACAGGAGCTCACCGCACAGATCGCGCGCGACCAGCAGACGGTGTTTCACCGCCTGACCGGCGTATAAATTCCCCCTGACCGGGAACGGAAATCCTCCGTTTCCGGCTTTTGCGCGCCCCGGCCTGTCGGATTTTGCCGGGCCGAGACGTATCAACGTTTGAAACGGAGGCTTGACGTCTTGCACGAGCACCACATCGCACGAACGCTTACCAGCGAGGAGCAGCACCGCAGAATGCTGCAAACGCCGGTTCCGAAGCTGGTTTTATCTCTGGCTGCGCCGACGGTTGCGAGCCAGCTCATCTCCATTATCTACAACACCGCCGACACCTACTTCGTCTCGCAGATTTCGACCAGCGCGTCGGCTGCCGTCGGCGTGGTGTTCTCGCTTTCGTCGATCATTCAAGCCTACGGCTTCGGTGTGGCAATGGGCGCGAGCAGCTTAATCAGCCTCCGGCTCGGCGAAAAGAAGGATCACGAGGCAAACGGCTACGCGTCGAGCGGCTTTTTTGCAGAGCTTGTGGGCGGCCTTCTGATGCTCATCTTCGGGCTTCTCTTCCTAGAGCCCCTCATGCGCGCGCTCGGCGCGACCGAGACGATGCTGCCGCATGCGTGCGCGTACGGACGGATCATCCTCATGGGCGCTCCCATCATGTGCTGCTCGTTTGTTCTAAACTGCATTTTAAGAGCTGAGGGCGCGGCGGTCGTGTCCATGATCGGCCTTTGCTCGGGAGGGCTTATCAACATCGCGCTCGACCCGCTGCTTATTTTCACGTTCGAGATGGGAACAGCGGGCGCGGCCATTGCGACGGTCGCGAGCCAGTGCGTGAGCCTCATGATCCTGTCTATCTCATTTTTGCGCGGCAGAAGCATTGTGCATCTGCACCCGAAGTACGTCAGCCGCCATGCGCGCGACTATGGGCAGATCATCGCCGTGGGTTTCCCGACCATTGCCCGGCAGGGCATGGCGAGTCTCGCCTCGGCGCTCATGAATATTCAGGGCGCGATTTACGGGGACGCGGCAGTCGCGGCGCTCACGATCTCCAATAAGATATACCTTCTGGTCCGCAACGTTATGATCGGCATCGGACAGGGCTTCCAGCCCGTCGCGGGCTATAACTACGGCGCGGGCGATCGAAAGCGCACCCGCGAGGCCTTTCTCTTTGCAACGAAGCTCGGAACCGTCATCTGCATTCTGGCCGCGGGGATCATTGCCGCCTTTGCCGGCGACATCATCGGCTGGTTCCGTGATGACGAGCAGGTCGTCGCCATCGGGCGCGTCGCGCTTTTATATGCCTGCGCGGTCATGCCGTTCATGGCGTACTCAACGTTCGTCAACCAGCTCTACCAGTGCCTCGGCTTCAAGCTTCCGGCGACGGTGCTGGCATCTTTACGTCAGGGCATCTGCTTCCTGCCGCTCATCTTCATCCTGCCGCACTTTTTGGGCCTTGCAGGCGTGCAGGCGACGCAGCCCGCGTCCGACCTTCTTACATTTTTTATCTGTATCCCCTTTCAGATCACATTCTTCCGCAAGCATCTGCGGGACAATGTGTGATCGAACCTTCCAATACCGCAAAACGCAGCCCTGCAGGGAAGCTTCCCGCAGGGCTGCGTTTTTTGTGCAGTTAGTTGACGTTGACGGAGTCGAAGACCTCAATGGGCAGAACGTCCGACATTTCGATCAGCTCTTGGCTGATGCCGCCGGTATAGTCAAATTTTGCTCTCGACAGGTGGAACTCCTGCGTCTTCTTGTCGGGCGCACGCAGCGTGATGGAGAAGGCCGCAGTTGTGCCGCCGTCGTCTCCTGCGCCGACGATAAGCGTGCCGCCGTGGGCTCTGGCAACCGCGCGGGCAATCGCAAAGCCAAAGCCTGCGTCCGCGCCGACGATCTGCAGATACCGCTCATCCTCGGACGCGTGCGCCGTGCCGCAGATCCGGCTGCCGGGCTCTGCCGGGTCGTGCACCTCGATGATGGCAACGGCAGTGGTACGGATGAGACGGAGGGAAATGACCGAGGGCTCCGTCGTGTGGCGCACAGCGTTTGCAATCAGATTGTAAATCGCGCGCGTGAGCCTGCTCCGGTCCGCCCAGACGTGGATGGTTTTATCCGGAAGCGACAGCGTAAGCGTGTGCTTGCAGGTCCGACAGAGGGACTCGGCCATCGTATACAGCTCCTGCATAAAAGCGCGCAGCTCGATCTTCTCCAGCCGCACCGAGAGGCTTCCCTCCATGGCGGCGGGCATCTCCGTCAAATCGCACATCAGCCGCAGCAGCTGATAAAAGCTTTTGTTGAGCCGCGCCATGGAGCGGCTGATCCCGGGGGCCTCCATCTCCTCGAGCACGGAAAAAAGCGAGGTCGACACGGAAAACACATCTGTCAGCGGCGTGCGCATGGCCTGCGCGACGTTCAGGAGCGTATCGGTCGAGATATGCGCACCGTCCCAGTTTTCGTCGGCAATATAGAGCGCGCCGTCCAGATAGTCGCAGCAGGTCGCGGGCGCGAGAAGGTCTCCCAGCCGGAGCTTCACGCTGCCGTCCTCTTCCCAAACGACCTGCGTCCGGTCCATCGACGCGTCGACCCCACAGGCCGCTGCCGCATGGTTCGCGTAGGCCACCTTCCCGTCCCGCAGGAAAATCACGGGCTGAGAAAATGCGTTAAACAGTTCAATCTTAAAATCCGGTGCGTTCTGCATCCGAAGGCCTCCCTTGATTTTTTAAAATTACCGCACGCTCTGGCGTAGCATCTGCCTCTTATCAGGTGACTAATCCGGTAATATCTGTATATTCATCATATCGGATTTTGACGAAAAATGCAAGAAAAAAGAATGTCGAAAAACGTCCGAAACAGCGCTTTTCAGCATGTTTTTGTGGACGCTTTTCGACATTTATGATCCAATTTTTTACGGATTTGTCGAACTGACTGAAACTGTATGGAATTTTTCGCTCAGCCCTTCGTTTTAAGCAGGTCACGGATCTCGGTGAGCAGGAGCTCTTCCTTCGTGGGCTCGGGCTCTTCGGGCTCCGGCTCGGCGGGCTTTTCAAGCTTCTGCTTGGCCGCGTTGAAGGCCTTCACAACAAGGAAGACCACAAAGGCCACGAGAATGAAGTCAATGACGGTCGTGAGGAACGTACCGATGCCGATGACGACGGCCTCCTTCACGACCTCACCCGCCTCATCGAGAACGGCGGGAGAAAGCGTAATGTTGAGCGTCGACAGGTCAACGCCTCCGATGATGTAGCCGATGAGCGGCATAAAGACGTCATTGACAAGACTCGTTGTGATCTTGCCGAAGGCCGTCGCGATGATCACGCCGATGGCCATGTCCATGACGTTGCCGCGGGAGATAAATTCCTTAAATTCCGCGAAGAATTTCTTCATGGTGAGGTTCCTTTCTTCTTCTTTTTCAAAAACGCCGCTGCCGAATTTCCGTATTCTCCCCCCGGAGATTCGTAGGGGGCCCACATCGCCCCATGGGAAGTATTGGACCCGCCGAAGGGCTTCGCGTTTCGAAAATGCGATTTGCTGGGCCGATGTGGGCATCGGCCCCTACGCATTAATTTCAGAAATCCCGTAGGGGCGGACGACCCTGTCCGCCCAAGGGAAGTATCGAATTCGCCGGAGATTTCCTGTTTTGGTGGATTTTTCTGCGGGCGGACAGAGACGTCCGCCCCTACGATTTTCATCCGGCTGGGTTACTTCTTCGGTACCAGCACTTCCTTGCCGCCCATATACGGCTGCAGGACCTTCGGAATCGTCACGGTGCCGTCTTTTTGCAGGTGGTTCTCGAGGAACGCGATGAGCATTCTGGGGGGCGCAACGCAGGTGTTGTTGAGCGTATGCGGAAGATACGTCTTGCCGTCTTCGCCCTTGACGCGGATGCCAAGCCGTCTCGACTGCGCGTCGCCGAGGTTCGAGCAGGAGCAGACCTCGAAGTATTTCTGCTGCCGGGGGCTCCAGGCTTCAATGTCGCAGGACTTGACCTTGAGGTCGGCCAGGTCTCCCGAGCAGCACTCAAGCTGCCGGACCGGAATTTCCATGTTGCGGAACAGCTCCACGGAGTTTTTCCACAGCTTATTGTACCAATCCATCGACTCTTCGGGCTTGCAGACGACGATCATCTCCTGCTTTTCGAACTGGTGGATGCGGTACACGCCGCGCTCTTCCAGGCCGTGGCTGCCGACTTCCTTGCGGAAGCAGGGGGAATACGACGTGAGCGTGAGCGGAAGCTGGCCCTCGGGGAGCACCTGGTCGATAAACCGGCCGATCATCGTGTGTTCGGACGTGCCGATCAAATAAAGGTCCTCGCCCTCGATCTTGTACATCATCGCTTCCATCTCGGGGAAGGACATGACGCCCTTCACAACGTCGCCGTGCATCATAAAGGGCGGAATGACGTAGGTAAAGCCCTTTTCGTCGATCATGAAATCGCGCGCGTAGGCAAGCACCGCCTCATGCAGCCGCGCGATATCGCCCAGCAGATAGTAAAAGCCCATGCCAGCGACGCGTCCCGCGGATTCTTTATCAATGCCGCCAAATGAGGACATGATGTCCACATGGTGCGGTACTTCAAAATCGGGCACGACGGGCTCTCCGAAGCGCTCGACTTCGACGTTGCAGCTGTCGTCCGGGCCGATAGGAACCGACGGGTCAATGATGTTCGGAATCACGTACATGATCTCGCGGATGCGCGCGTCCATCTGAGAGATCGACTGGTCGAGCTCTGCACGACGATCATCATCTGCCTTGACGGCAGCGTTATTCTGGTCGATCTGCGCCTGAAGCTCCACCTTTTTCGCTTCATCCTCGCACTTTTTAAGCTGGCCGTA
Source organism: uncultured Clostridia bacterium (assembly GCA_937967235.1). Classification (GTDB taxonomy): domain Bacteria; phylum Bacillota; class Clostridia; order Oscillospirales; family Oscillospiraceae; genus CAG-170. The sequence goes on along the minus strand of CALCJW010000169.1, from coordinate 24,512 downwards.
CAGCGGGCCGTTGGCCTTCGACAGCTTGTTGCGCGCGGCCTTGAGGCTCTCGACCTCCGCAATCGCGGCGCGGCGCTTCTGGTCCAGGTCAACGACCTCGTCTACCAGCGGAAGCTTCGCGTCCTGAAATTTCTTGCGGATGTTTTCCTTGACGGCCTCGGGATTTTCCCGTAAAAATCGAATGTCAATCATGCTTTCTCTCTCCTTACTGCTCCTGCAGCTTTTCGTATTCCGCCAGAGCCTCTTCTGACAGACAATCTGCATACCGCGCGACCGTTTCCATTGCCCGGGAGAAGGTTACATTTCCCTCACGGGTGTCGCAGTTCATGGCCGTGAGCAGCGCTTCGTAGGCCATGCGCGTATGCTCGAGCTCCTGCTCCTTGTCGCGCAGCTCCTGCTTTGCGTCCTTCTCTTCGTCCTGCGAGGCCGCGAGCAGCTGCTCATTTAAAGCCGTCTCCTCGTCGAGCTTTTTCTGCAGCTCGTCCAGCTGATCTTGAAGCTGCTGCTTTTCCTCCTGCAAGGTGCGGTTCTCCTCCTGCAGCTTGACGGCGTTGTCGAGCGCGCTTGTCGACGCGGCGCTGAGCTCTGAGATCGTGCTTTTGGAGCTGTGTGTCTGTAAGATGAGTGACAGCAGCACCAGCAAGAACGCCACGGCAAACAAAATCGCCATGTACCGCAGCAGCGCCGCCTTTCTCGCGTCGCTTAAGGGAGCGGGCGGCTGCGCGGGCTCCTGATTCTGATTCTTTTTTTCTTCGTCCACTACGGCTGCTCCTTTCCGAGGCTTCCGCTCAAGGCCTCATAGAGCCTTTGCAGATCCTCCTGCCCGTAATATTCCAATTCAATTTTGCCCTTGCGCTTGCCGGAGACGATCTTGACCCCGCGGCCAAGGCAGCGCGTGAGCGCCTTTTCGCACTCGGCAAGATAGTCGACCTCGACGGGCTTCGGCTCCGGCTTTTGCTCGGCCTTCAGAAGCTTTTTGCACATGGCCTCCGTCTGCCGGACGGAAAGCTGCAAATTGACGACCTTCTGCGCCACGGCTAGCTGCTGGCGCTCGTCCTTGATGGAAAGAAGCGCTCTTGCGTGTCCGGCGGTGAGCTTGCCCGATTCGACCATCGAGAGAAGCTCATCCGGAAGGCTGAGTAACCGCATCGCGTTTGCAACCGCAGGGCGCGATTTGCTGACCCGGTCGGCTACCTGCTCCTGCGTCAAGCCATACTCTCCGATGAGTTGCTGATAGCCTCTGGCCTCTTCGATCGGCGTGAGGTCGGCGCGCTGCAAGTTTTCAATGAGCGCCAGCTCCATCGCCTTTTTGTCGTCGGCTTCGATGATGACAACGGGCACCTCGCGGAGCCCCGCCATGCGCGCAGCGCGCCATCTTCGCTCGCCCGCGATGATCTGATAGTAGCCGGTGTCCAGAAGCCGGACAGTCAGCGGCTGGATGACGCCGTGCTGCCGGATGGAATCGGCAAGGGCGGCCAGCTCCTCCTCGTTGAAGCTCTTGCGCGGCTGGAGCCGGTTCGGCTCGATTTTCTGAAGCGGGAGCAGAAGCGGGCTCTGCTGGGTGCTGGGCTGCATCGCACTCTCACCGAGCAGCGCGCCAAGTCCCTTCCCGAGACCTTTATTTGCGGCCATGTTCAGGCTCCTTTCGTGAGAATTTCCTGTGTGAGCGCGTCATAGGCGCTCGCGCCCCGGCTGAACCGGTCGTAGGCGCAGATGGGAAGGCCGTGGCTCGGCGCTTCCGAAAGCCGGACGTTGCGCGGGATGACGGCGGCAAAGACCTTGCCGGGAAAGTGCCGGCGCACCTCTTCGGCCACCTGCGCGGAAAAGTTCGTCCGTCCATCGTACATCGTGAGAAGCACGCCGAAAATGCCAAGCGTCGGGTTGAGCTTCCGCTTGACCGCGCGCATCGTCATCATCAAATCCGATAAGCCTTCCAACGCGTAGTATTCGCACTGGACGGGAATCAAAATCTCATCTGCCGCGCACAAAGCATTGAGCGTCAGAAGCTCCAGCGACGGCGGACAGTCGATGAAGATATAGTCGTACTGCGCTCGCAGCGGCTCCAGCGCGTCACGCAGGCAGTATTCCCGCCGCTCGAGCCCCACCAGCTCCACACCTGCGCCAGAGAGCGCCGCGCTGGAGGCAAGAAGGTCTGAAAATTTCGTATGGATGACCGCGTCCGCGGCATTTTTTCCGTCGATGACGATGTCGTACGTCGAGATCGCCGCCTCGTTTTTGTCCACGCCGAGGCCGGAGGTCGCGTTGGCCTGCGGGTCAAAGTCGCACAGCAGCGTCCGCTTGCCCGCCTTGTGAAGCCCGGCCGCCAGATTGACCGCCGTCGTCGTTTTTCCAACGCCGCCCTTCTGGTTGACCAGCGCTATGATTCTGCCCATGCCCGCGCCCCCTTTTTCCGCATCTGCGCACGATCTGCACGTACGCATAAAAATGTACTATATATTATAGTCGGCGCGCGCCTTAATTGCAACAGGAAAAAGAAGCGCCCGCTGTCTTGATTGCCCACGCGTTCTGTGGTAGAGTAGACACAAATGGCGCAAAAAGGAGGCCTGTCGGATGGAATTTGTTCTTCCGCCCGCATGGAGGGCGCTTTTGCAGGAGGAGACGGAAAAGCCATATTGGAACGCGCTTTCAAAGCGCGTGGACGAGGCGTATGACGCGGGCGAGGTGTTCCCGCCGCGAAGCAAGCTTTTCTCCGCGTTCGAGCTGACGCCGCCGGAGCGAGTTCGCGTGGTCATCCTCGGGCAGGACCCATATCACGAGCCCGGGCAGGCAAACGGCCTTGCTTTTTCCGTCCGGCCTGGGATAAAGCTTCCGCCGTCGCTGCAAAATATCTATAAGGAGCTGGAAGCGGACCTCTCGGTTCCGGCGGCAAAAAACGGCGATCTGACCAATTGGGCAAGGCAGGGCGTGTTTCTGCTTAACACCGTCCTTTCCGTGCAGGCGCACAGGGCGAACGCACACAAGGACTTTGGCTGGCAAACGTTCACTGACGCGGTGATTGCCGCGCTCGGAAGCTTACCGCAGCCGATCGCGTTCCTCCTCTGGGGTGCGCAGGCGCAGAAAAAGGCGGCGATCATCCGGCAAAGCCCGCATCCGCGCCTGATTCTCGAGAGCCCGCACCCGAGCCCGCTGAGTGCGTACCGCGGTTTTTTCGGCAGCCGGCCGTTCTCGCAGGTGAACGCGTTTCTGCTTTCGTGCGGTTTTCCTGCGATTGATTGGAAAATTCCCGAAGATGCACAAAATACGGCCCTCGGAGGATAGAAATTTTTTCGCAGAAATCCATCACTTTTATACCGATTTCCAGTTGAAATTTCCGAAGTTTTGTCATAAAATACTTCAAGTTGGTTTTATGCGGAGGGAGTGTGGTTTTGTGCTGCATGTAGTCTTGGTCGAGCCGGAGATCCCGGCCAATACCGGCAACATCGCGAGGACCTGTGCGGCGACGGGAAGTGTGCTGCACCTGATCCGCCCGCTCGGCTTTGACATTTCCGATAAAGCGGTCAAGCGCGCGGGGCTCGACTACTGGCACCTCGTCGATGTGCGGGACTATGAGAACCTGGACGACTTCTTCTCGAGGAACGACGTCCGGTGTATGCGCCTGTTTTCGACGAAAGCGCCAAAAAGCTACGACGAGGCGGATTATCCAGACGGTGCATATCTGTTCTTCGGAAAGGAAACGAAGGGCCTGCCGGAGGAGTTTCTTGCCGCGCACTACGACAGCTGCGTCCGCATCCCTATCCGCGCGGAGGCCCGAAGTCTGAATCTCGGAAATTCGGCGGCCATCGGCGTATTTGAGGCGCTGCGGCAGCAGGGCTTCCCCCACCTCAAGGCGCAGGGGAAGATGATCGACTGGTAAACTGCGGGCTTACGCCCGAGGGTTTGATTGGTATGGTTTGGTGTACAATGTGTACAAGGAGGAATCTCGATGAATTACAACAAGAAATCTGTAGAAGACATCGACGTAGCCGGCAAGCGCGTGCTTTGCCGCTGCGACTTCAACGTCCCCACAAAGGACGGCAAGATCACGAGCGACAAGCGCATTGTCGCAGCGCTGCCGACGATTGAGTATCTCGTCAAGCACGGCGCGCGCGTCATTCTCTGCTCGCATATGGGAAAGCCCAAGGGTGAGGTAAAGCCGGAGCTGTCCTTGAAAGTCGTAGCAGAGCGTCTGTCGGAGCTTCTGGGCCAGCCCGTGAAGATGGCTTCCGACGTTGTGGGCGAGAGCGCGCAGTCGCTGGCCGCTTCCCTGAAAGACGGCGAGGTCATGCTGCTCGAGAATACCCGCTTTGAAAAGGGCGAGACGAAGAACGACCCCGAGCTTTCCAAGAAGCTCGCGTCCCTTGCCGATATTTTTGTCAACGACGCGTTCGGCACGGCCCATCGCGCCCACGCCTCCACGGCAGGCGTCGCCGATTATCTGCCCGCTGTCTGTGGCTTCCTGGTACAGAAGGAAGTTTCCATCATGGGCAAGGCGCTGGCTGACCCCGAGCGTCCGTTCGTGGCGATCCTCGGCGGCGCGAAGGTCTCCGACAAGCTGAACGTCATCAACAATCTTCTCGAGAAGGTCGACACGCTCATCATTGGCGGCGGTATGGCCTACACGTTCCTGGCCGCCAAGGGCTACGGCATCGGCAAGAGCCTCTTTGATGCAGAGAAGGTCGACTATTGCAAGGACATGATGAAAAAGGCCGAGGAAAAGGGCGTAAAGCTGCTGCTTCCGGTCGATACCGTGGTTGCAGCCGACTTCCCGAACCCGATCGACGCGCCGATCGATGTGAAGACCGTCGATGTTTCCGAGATTCCGGCCGACATGGAGGGCATGGATATCGGCGAGAAGACCAGAGAGCTCTTCGCCGACGCTGTCAAGAGCGCGAAGACCGTTGTCTGGAACGGCCCCATGGGCGTGTTCGAGAACCCGACGCTCGCCAAGGGCACTATCGCTGTGGCGCAGGCGCTGGCCGACTCTAAGGCCATCACGATCGTCGGCGGCGGCGACTCCGCAGCAGCCTGCGAGCAGCTCGGCTTTGCCGACAAGATTACCCACATCTCGACCGGCGGCGGCGCTTCTCTGGAGTTCCTCGAGGGTCTGGAGCTTCCCGGTATTGCTTGCCTGCAAGACAAGTAAGACTATCATAATCCGGCAACGTTCCATCGGGGCGGACAGAGTCGTCCGCCCCTACAAAGAACTATGAATTGCCGGTGGCGTTGTCGATGGAACTACCGACAAGGTTCGTAGGGGGCGATGCCCACATCGCCCCGCGCGGAACACACCGTTTTGACGGAAGTCCGCAGCGAATTCGAACCGGCCAACCATCGAATTTGCCGAAGGGTTTCGCGTTTCGGAAATCCCCTCTGCCGGGTCGATGTGGGCAGCGACCCCTACGCGGTTTGTTGGAAACCGCTGCAAAATTGGAAACGAATAAAGATTGAGATATATAGGAGATTGATACCATGAATCGGAAATACCGCAAGACCGTGATCGCTGGCAACTGGAAGATGAATAAGACGCCGTCGGAGACGAAGGAGTTCATGAACGAGTTCAAGACTATCATGCCCAAGGGCCGCTGGTGCGATGTGGCGCTGTGCGTGCCTGCTGTGTGCATCCCCGCCGCTGTGCGCGCGATGCGCGAGACGAGAGTCGGCATTGGCGCGGAGAACTGCAACGCCAACGCTTCCGGCGCTTATACCGGCGAGATCGCCGCGAACATGCTCGTGGACGCGGGCTGTAAGTACGTCATCCTCGGTCACTCCGAGCGCCGCGCCATGGGTGAGACGAACGAGGACGTGAACGCGAAGGTTCTGGCCGCGCTCGAAAACGGCCTGATTCCCATCATGTGCGTCGGCGAGAGCCTTGAGCAGCGTGAGCAGGGCATCACTGAGGAGTGGATCACCATGCAGATCAAGAGCGGCCTGCACGGCGTCGGCGAAGACCGGATCCGCAAGATGATCATCGCCTACGAGCCCATCTGGGCCATCGGCACCGGCAAGACCGCAACCCCCGAGCAGGCGGAAGAGGTCTGCGAGAGCATCCGTACGGTCATCCGCAAGCTCTACGGCGCAAAGATCGCAAGAGCCATCTCCATCCTCTACGGCGGCTCCATGAACGAAAAGAATGCCTATGACCTGCTGGCGCAGCCCGACATCGACGGCGGCCTCATCGGCGGCGCTTCCCTCGTTCCCGAGAAGTTCGTCAAGATCATCGAGTCTGCAAACCAGCCCACCATCTAAATAAACCCGTCTACAGACAAGAAAAGGCCGTGATCAATCGATCACGGCCTTTTGACATGCTTTTGACGGAAATCTTTCCAATTGATATCTTGAAGACGATTTTGCATATATCCTGCCCATGCGTTCGTAGAGGTCGATGCCCACATCGACCCAGCGGAACAAACCGTTTTTACGGAAATCCAATGCGAATTCGTTGGTACCCAATGGGGCGATGTAGGCATCGCCCCCTACGCATGCTTTTGCAATTTGCGTGAAAACTGTCAGGCTGTCTGCGGAACCTCCCAGCCATCGGTCTGTTTCTGGTAGGTGCGGAAGAAGTAGACCATCTGGCCGATGGCGGTGAGCGACCAGGAGAAGATGTAAAGAAGGTACAGCGCCGTCAGCGTGTGGAACATGGCAAAGATCGTATACACCCAGATCACGCGGAACACACACGAGCCGAGAATGACGATCGCCATCGGCACGGCGCTTTTTCCAAGACCGCGCGAGGCAGCGAGCGTATTGTCCATGAAGGCAGAGAACGCGTAGCTCCAGCCCATGATCTGAAGCTTTTCCATGCCGGCCGCGATAACTTCGGGGTCGGGCGTAAAGATGCGCAGGAAGCCGCCGCCAAAGAACATGAGCGCAAGCCCTAAAACCGCGCCCACGCCGAATGAGTACACCAGGCTCACGCGGTAGGCCTGCATGATGCGCTTTTTATTGCGCGCGCCGTAGTTCTGGCTGATGAAGGTCGAGCAGGCCGTATAGGGCGCGGCCATGACCTCGTAGACCAGCGAGTCGGCATTTGCTGCGGCGGAGTTTCCCTCGACCACGGCGGCGCTGAACGAGTTGACCGCCGACTGAATGAAGAGGTTCGCAATCGCGAAAATCGCGTGCTGCATGCCAGACGCCACGCCGAGCGCCAAGATCCGCTGCGCCTTTTCGCCGCTGAAGACGAAGTTTTTAAGCTCCAGCCGGTAACTCTCCTGCGCCCGCAGCAGAACCCGCAGCACGAGCGCCGCCGAGGTATATTGCGAGATGATCGTCGCCAGCGCAACGCCGTCGGTTGCCATCTTGCAGACGATGACAAAAAAGAGATTCAGGCAGATGTTGAGCCCGCCTGCGATGGAAAGAAAGAGGAGCGGCCGCTTTGTGTCACCCGTCGCGGTGAGTACGGCGCTGCCGAAGTTATAAAGCGCCATTGCCGGAAGGCCGAAGGCGTAGATGCGAAGATACAAAATCGCGCCGTCGATCAGCTCATCCTTCGTTCCAAGGAGCGTCAGAAGCGGTCTTGCCAGGGAAAAGCACAGCGCCATCAGAATAAGACCCAGCCCGAGGCAGACGACTGCCGCCGTATGGACGGTCTGGCGCGTATTTTCCTCCTCGCGCGCGCCGATGAACCGCGCCGTGAGGACATTCACGCCCGCGCCCATGCCGATCAGAAAGCCGGAATAGAGCGCGGCCAGCGTTGCCGTCGAGCCGACCGAGCCCAGCGCATGCGAGCCAGCGAATTGCCCGACGACGGCGATGTCTGACATATTGAACAGTACCTGCAATAAGTTTGAAGCCATCAGCGGCAGGCTGAAGACCAGTATTTGCTTCCAGAGATTTCCGCGCGTCATGTCACGCAGATCGTACCGCATGGCAATCAAGCCCCCTGTTTTAAATTCTTGCCGCGCAAGCTCGCAGCGCCTGCCTACTATAGCACCGAAAATGGAAATTTGCAACGGAAATTTCGGACATTTTTCCACAAAAAGCGCGCCGTCTGTGCACACCTCTTTTGCAGCAGAAACACGAAGCTTTTCCTCTGATTTTCCGCGCCCGAGAAAACATTCCCGCGACTTGCGCAAGAAAACCCTTGATTTTGCGCGCGCTTGCTGGTATAATACCAAAGCAAGTTCATACGGAGTGGTATCGAAGTGGTTATAACGGCCCTGACTCGAAATCAGGTGTACCGGCAACGGTACCGTGGGTTCGAATCCCACCCACTCCGCCAGCAAAAGAGCCCATCCTACCGGATGGGCTCTTTTGCTGTTTTTTGTTGTGGGTGGGATTCGAAAGGCGGCTCTTAGCGGTATGCCGGTGGCATGCCGCAATCGCCGTGGCTTTTCCGCAGAAAAGGAATCCCACCCACACTACCAGATTACAGGATTCTCTCGATCATCCGGCAGGGGAATTTCTTATTATGGGTGGGGGCGAAGTTTATACTGCGAAGCAGTAAATCCCACCCAATCCGCCAGCGAGCACCGTTGTGCACACATTCTTCCTTTCCGAAAACGTTCGTCACAGCGCTGACACCACGAAGCGGAAAAAACGCCCGTACTACCAGATTACAGCAGTCCTTCGCATGCCCGGCGGACGATTTTCCCGTTCATACAAAGTCGAAAAACCGAGGCGGCTGGTTCAGCCGTCTCGGTTTTCTCAGGTTTTCTTGATGAACTGCTCGCCGCATTTGGGGCAGCGGATATTGATGCGCCCTTTTCCGCGCGGGACACGGACGACCTGCCGACAGCGCGGACAGGTGAAATACCGGTTCTGCCGGTCGCGAAGTCTCGTGAAAAAGCGCTGGAAGGCAGCGTTTTCCCGGCGGCGCGCTTCAATGTTGCGCGAGTAGATCCGGAACATCGACCAGATCAGCGGCACGTACGCCAGCGTACCGAATGCGGCCATCCACGGCGCAAGGTAGCGGCTCCCGAGTCCGCCCACGAGCATCAGCACGACCGAAAAAATAAGCAGCCATTTGTTAAGGGAATCTGCTCCGTAGCGTCCGTACATGAACCGCCGCAGCGCGTCGCCCAGCTTCTGAAACATGTGACAGCCCCCTGTTTTCTTCTGAATGGATTGGATTCATTATACTGATTTGTTACAGCATTTACAAGAAAACTGCCGGAAAGTTTAAAGAAAGTTTACGCTTTGGCGGCTTTTTTGCCGCTCAGAACAACGATTCCGCCCAAAACAAGCAGAATACCGACGATGGCGGGGAGCGTCAGGTGTTCCTGGAAGACAAAAACGCCGAAGAGCGTGGCGACGACGGGCTCGGTGGACGCGAGAATGCCGGCTCTGCTCGACTCCATGCCCTCTAAGCCCTTCGTGTAGAACCCGAAAGCGAGAAACGCCGTCACAAAGCCCATACCGAGCATCCAGAAAAGAAGCGTCCGGTCAGCGGCAATCGCGCCTGCCATCGCGCCCCAGTTGGCAAGCGGCATGTCGGCAAGCATGCAGAACAGGAACGTGTAGAACGTGATCGTCCACGCGCCGTAGCCCCGTTCGATGGCGAAGCGGCTGAAAATGGAGTAGAGCGCGTAGAAAAAGCCCGCGCCGAGGCCGAGCAGCAGCCCCTGCGTCGACACCGAGCTCTCGCTTCCGATGCCGGAAACCAGACAGCAGCCGGCAAAGGTCATGATAAGCGCGAGAAGCTTTTGCTTTGTCAGCTTTTCATGGAACAAAACGATGCTCAGAAGCATGATGATTGCAGGCGAGGTGTAGAGCAGAACCGCCATCACGTTCAGGCTCGTAACCTGCATGCCGGAAAAATAGCACAGCGAAAAAAGAAGCAAACTCACAATGCCCGAGCCCAGAAAGCACCAGAGGTCTTTGAGGCGGATACGGAAGCTCTCGCGCGCGAAAAGCAGCATGAAAACGCCCATGAACAAGAGCGCCGAGAGCATGCGCGCCAGCACAACGTCCATCGCATAAAGCCCCGCGGCGTTGAGCCTCCGCACAAAAAGTCCCATGCTGCCCCAGAGCGCGCCCGCAAGGAGCACAAAAATTGCCGCTTTCGACTGCTTCATATAGAATCCTCTCTTTCTTTCAAACAGTACCAGTATACACGCAAACCGGCGCGCTGCCAAGAAGCGTTTTCTGCAATTCTTAAATTTTCCGTTTGGCTTGCTTTTTTGCCCGGCGTCTGGTATACTGTTGGCACATATGCCAAACATGTCCGGCCGCCGCTGCCGGAGCCATAAAAAAGGAGGAACCCGGATGAAAAAACGGTTTTTGTGCTTGCTTCTGATTCTGGTCATGACGCTCTCGCTGCTGCCAACCGCAGTGCTGGCGGACGAGGCGGAGACAGACTACGGTATTACGATCGTATCGCCAGACGCCACAACGCAGATCGATGTTACATCCAAAAATTACAAAGATGTGATGCTCGACGGAACCGTCAGCTATGACCCGGAAACAAAGGTGCTTACGCTGAACGACGCGAACCTTGGATGCATTAGAGCGTCCCAGATTCAGAAACCATTGACGCTGCGTCTGGTGGGAGACAACACCATTACAACGCCGCAAGGTATCTACTCAAACGCACTGACCATGGACAGCCTTTCGATCGAGGGAGACGGTCGCCTGCATGTCAAGGCGCAGCTGTATGCAGCAAACTTCTACGTGGGCATATCCTATCAGCAGTCCGGCGGCGAGGTGACGCTGGAGGGCTTTGGGGTGCTGAATGGCAGTTCCGGCTCGGTAAAGCTTACCGGCGGAAAGCTGACCTTGATCGGTGGAATGCCGCAGATGGACAAGCTTCTGGATGCGCCGGATGGCACGAAGCTGGCGCTGTTCTATGAAGACGGGAAAGACCTCGGGTCGTGGACGCTGCCGACGGACAGCACAAACTGGTCGGGTCTGCTTTCTACTGCGGCAAAGATGACGCTGACTGCTCCGGCTGCGCTGGATGAGGCTTCCCTTGCCGAGCTCAAAGAAAAAGAGACGTATTACTTTGATCTCTCCGGAAGTGAAATCCGGCACTTTACGACCAGAAACGAAGCGCTGCCGGACGCGTCGCTTCACTATGTGCCCTTTACGTATGCCGGTACGCTGAACAACGTTTTTCATTGGAAGTATAGGGATAGCTACGCAAGGGCATTCGGCAGCTGGCCGCTGTTTGTTGCGGACTACAACATTTCGCAGGTTTCGTGGAACGATCTGCATGCGGAAGGTTTGATTTACGGAAAATCGTATCAGAGTGGCGGTGTGACTTATACCATGCGCGCGCCCTCCAGCCACGACCCTGACTATCAATACACCACCGAGTGGAGTTGCATCAAGGACTACACGAAAAATTTAAACAGTGGCTATTCATGGGCGCAGGAGTTCTTTGGCACTGGGGAAACTGCTGGTCTGGCAGCGCTTCTAAGCGATCCCATCAGGACAGAGTTTACCGATAAGTCATATATCTACTACCGCCCGGTGCTTCAGCCGACGAATCTGAACGGGCAGACGCTGCATGTGGTGACGCTCGTAGTGGGCGAGAATCGCTACAATGTCGTCGCGGGTGACACCGTTTCCCCGGCCTCGATCGACGGCCTGCTCAAGGACGGGGACGAGCTGAAAGACGGCTACTACTGGCACGATGCGGAAAATGGCAAGTACTACCGTTCGGACGAGCAGATCCCGGTTACAGATGATATCACACTGGAGGCAGTAAAAGGCCGCTATGGCATCAAGATCACGGACGAAAAAGGTGTAGAGCACCTCTTAAGGCAAGGGACTTACATACTCAATCTTGGCGACTGCGGAGATATCTATTATGCCACTGGCTCAGAATTCATACTTACGCTGACGGACGCCAAGCTTCGGAGCATTGAATGTGATATGGATCTCACTTTGAGGCTCCTTGGAAGCAGCAGCATTGCCGCGAAGGGCGACGAAGACGCCATTCATGCAGGCAGCCTGTGCATTAGTACCACTGCTACTGGCGACGGACGCTTGTCCATTTCAGCGAAGGACGGCCAGGCATACAAGCCGCTGGACACAAGCCGCACCTACAAGCAAGAGAGCGACCATGTGACGATGCCGGAGAGCGCCTTGAATCAGTTCGAGAGGTTCTCTTTCTCCGGCGGCACGCTTACCCTGCTCGGCGCGGATACAGAGACATTTGTAAACATCGATCGCTGCCTCAAAGCGGGAAAAATTGCCGACGGCACAGAGCTGCGGCTGGTAAATGAAGACGGAGTGACAGTCTTCTCGAAGAAAACGCCGCTGGAAGACCCAGAGGATTGGGATTTTCTTGCGATAAACGCAGTACACGCGAAGAAGCTGCATCTGATCGCGGACGGTGAGGAGCTTCCGCCGGAGATCGTAGAACCCGAGGAGCCGGAAGAGCCGGAAAAGCCCTCCATCGAGCCCGTTCTGATCGGCGGCTCGATTCTGATTTCGGGCGGAGACCGGAACCCGTTCAGCGACGTGCGCGCCATCGACTGGTACTACGACGACGTGATGTATGCCTACGACCGGGGCCTCATCCGCGGCACGGCGTATAACAAATTCTCTCCGAAGGACAGCTTCACGCGCGGCATGCTCCTTACAATTCTCGCGCGGCACGACGGCGTGCGCACCAAGGACAGCACGCCGTGGTATGCATCCGGCTGCGACTGGGCGGCGCGGAACGGTATTTCCGACGGGAAAAACCCCGAAGAGGCCGTCTCCCGCGAGGAGTTCGCCCTGACGCTTTACCGGTACGCGCAGTACCGCGGCAGTTCCATGCTGTCCGGAAACGACCTCTCGAGCTTCACGGACGCAAGCGCGGTAAGCGATGCAGCATTGCCCGCCGTGCAGTGGGCTGTCTCCGAGGCGATTTTGCGCGGCGATAACTTCTATCTCCACCCGCAAAGCGGAGCGACCAGAGCCGAAGCCGCCGCCATGCTCCATCGGTTCTTTGCCCGGTAAATTTCCCGGGACGCGCGTACGGACGAAATCTTCGGGAATTTTCCGGATGTTCGTATGGGTGAAATGTCCCGAATTTGCGTAGGGGTCGATTGAGCACATCGACCCGGCACGTAAATCCGATTTTACGGAGATCCCTGGTGAATTCGTCGGTTCCCTTGGGGCGATGTGGGCATCGCCCCCTACGAACTCGGCCGTAAAATTTCCGAAACACACGAACCGGGCGCGCCGCAAAGCGGCGCGCCCGGTTTTACTTGCAAGGCGATACAGAAATATGATAGAATACGAAAAAACGCGACAGGGGATGTGCTGTATGAATTACGATGTTTTTGACGCGCTGAACGCCGGAACGCTTTGCCGGGCAGAGGACGAAACAGAGCAGGCCTTTATGGAGCGGGTCTATCGCATGCTTTGCGAGGAGGAAGGGGCGGCCTGCGGCCTGATCGGTCTGATGAAGCCGTCGTTTCTTTCGTGCAGCGCGGAGAACCGGTCGCTCACGCTCGACTTTGCCGCCGAAGACTGGATGCTCAACTCGAAGCAGACGCTTCACGGCGGCATGCTCGCGTCGATGCTCGACAACACCATGGGCCTAGCTGCACGCTTCTGCTGCAAAACGAACCGGCTTTCCACGGTGAGCCTTGCGGTCAATTACCTGCGTCCGGTTCTGTCGGGAGAGCACGTGACCGTTACCGCACAGGTGGATCAGGCCGGGCGGCGCATGATCTTCCTGTCCGGCTGCGTCTACGCGGAAAACGGCAAGAAGGCCGCCACGGCAACAGGCGCTTTTATGGTGCTGTGACGCTGTCGCCGGACGGTTTCTCTTTGTCGGGGTCCGGGAACCACGTGAACATGCGGGGATTATTTTCAACAGAATCGGGGTCGATGTGTTTTGTCTCGCACCAGCGGAAGAACGCTGTTTTTAAAAACGGGTTCAGGTTCTGCATGGCGCTGTAGAGGTTCAGTTCATCCTCGCCCACAAACAAGATCGTATTGATACCGCCGCGCGTCATGAGGCTTCGCTGTCCCCGGATGTCTGCGTAGCGGTATTCTTTTTTGCCGCCGCGCAGCGTTTTATAGAGAAAGCTGTTCTCTCCATAATAAATCGCGACGGAAGAATACGTGTAGAGCAGGAACGCACCCATGATCATCGCGCCGACGCAGCAGATCGCGAGCAGTGCGTCCCCTCCCTCCGGCATCCAGAAAAGCAGCGCCATCAGCGGAATAACCAAGAGCAGCACGCCGAACGTTGCGCTCTTTTGCGGCGGGCGGACGACGGATTTGCTTTTTTCCAGCTCGTGCTTCGGAAAAAGCTTCTGGAGGAGCCGATCGACCAGAAAGCAGACGAGAAACACGAGCGCGCAGAAGATGAGCAGCAGGACGTATTTCATCCCTCTGCCTCCACGTCCGCAGATAAAACCGCGTCGACCGGGATATCGTGTGCGTCCACATCCAGATGGTCAAACATCTGAAAGCCGTAGCACAGGGCAATGGTCGGATGGTTCGGGTGCGCGGCGAGGAATTTATCGTAGAATCCGCCGCCGTAGCCGCAGCGGTGGCCTTCCGGGTCAAACGCGAGGCCGGGCATCAAAACCAGCGCCGTCTCGTCGTCCGCTTCGGGCCCGTCCGCGATGGGCTCGGGAATGTTATACGCGCCGGGCGCGACGGCGTCTAAATCGTCCAGCCAGAGGAATTTCATCGTATCGCCATACACCTTCGGCACGGCCACGCGCTTTCCGTCCGCCTGCGCCTGCCGCATGATCGGGATCGTGCGCACCTCCTGATTGTAGGGCATGTAGCCGTAGATGCTTTTGGCGGCTTTGTAGAGCGGGTGCGCGCGGAAGAGCTCTGCCAGCTTCTCGCTGCAAGCTTCCACCTGCGCGGGGGTCATTGCACGCTTTTTTGCGCGGATCTGCGTGCGAAGTTCCTTTTTATCCATAGTGCGCCTCCTGTAAGCAGTTTTTCTCTATTTTAATATACGAGGCGCTGTTCGTCAATGCGGGAAACGGTTATAATACGTTCCGGGGGAAAGTGTCTCGCCGGAAAGCGCGGCAAGCTCGGAGACGGTACAAAACTCGTACCCTTTTGCATACATCGTATCGATAAACGACAGCGCAGCGGAGACGGAATGCTCCGTAAGGTCGTGCATCAGGATGATATCCCCCGCCGACGCATGCGAGAGCAAATACGGCAGCACCTGCGAGGATTTCTCTTTGTCCCAGTCATGCGGGTCGACCGACCAGAACACGACGGAAAGTCCGAGCTCCCGCGACGCGGCCAGTAACGCCTGCGAATAAAGCCCTCCCGGCGGACGGAACAGGCGCGCGGAAACGCCGGTCGATTCAGTGAGGATGCTCTGGCACTCGGCGAGATCATCGAGCGCTTCTTCCTTTGTCATGTGCTGCATGTAGTCGTGCCGGTTGGAGTGGAGCCCCAGCTCGTGGCCCTCTTCTGCCATGCGCTGCGCGATTTCCGGAAATTTTTCGATGCGGTAGCCGCAGAGGAAAAATGTTGCCTTGACGTTCCTTGCCGCAAGGCCGTCCAAAAGCTTCTCCGTGATCGCACCCGAGGGGCCGTCGTCGAACGTCAGGGCGATATAGCCTGCCGTCTCCGTTGTGTTGCCCGCCCCGGCACGTACTGCGCACGAAAACGCGAGCGAAAATGCCGTCAGGACTGCCAGAAGCCGTTTCATTGCGCCGCTTCCCTTCCTCAAAAATCAGGGCTAGTATGTGCAAAAGCCGCGCGAATATTTGACGGCGGGGGAAAAATAGAGTATGATGATAGAAGTAAAAATTTGCCCCGCAAAACGGGGCGCATGAGAGGAATTTATGCTGGAAAAACTGCGACTTGTCGAAGAACGATATATGGAAATGGCCGAGCGCGCCGGGCAGCCGGATTTTTACGCAGACCCGAAGGCGGCTTCCAAGCTCCTGCGCGAACAGAAGCGATTGGAGCCCATTGTGACGGCTTACCGAAGCTTCTGCAAAGCGAAAAAAGAGGTGGACGAGCTGCGCGAGATGCTGGATGCGGGCGGCCTTGACGCAGAGATGAAGACGCTTTGTCAGGAGGAATATACGGCCCTCAAAAAGCAGCTTGAGGAGCTGGAGCAGGAGCTCAAGATCCTTCTTCTGCCGCGCGACCCGAACGATGAGAAAAGCGTCATTGTGGAAATTCGCGGCGGCGTGGGCGGCGAGGAGAGTGCGCTTTTTGCCCACAGCCTGTACCGGATGTATACCATGTACGCGCAGTCGAAGGGCTGGAAGGTGACGCTTCTTAATTATAACGAGACGGAGCTCGGCGGCGTGAAGGAAGCGGATTTTGAAATTGACGGCGACGGGGCGTACTCGCGCCTCAAGTTCGAGTCCGGCGTCCACCGTGTGCAGCGCGTGCCGGAGACCGAGTCCGGCGGCCGGGTCCACACCTCGACGGCGACGGTCGCCGTGCTTCCCGAGATGGAGGAGGCCGAGGTCGATATTCGCCCGGAGGATATTGAGATGCAGGTTTTCCGGTCCTCCGGCGCGGGCGGGCAGCACATCAATAAAACGTCCTCCGCCGTGCGCCTGATCCACAAGCCGTCCGGGATCGTGGTCTCGTGTCAGGAGGAGCGCTCGCAGGTGCAGAACCGCGAAAAGTGCATGCAGATGCTGGCCTCCAAGCTATACGAGATCGAGCAGGAGCGCATCAGCTCCGCCGTGACGAATGAGCGGCGCAGCCAGGTTGGCACCGGCATGCGAAACGAGCGCATCCGCACCTATAATTTCCCGCAGGGACGCGTCACCGATCACCGCATCGGACTGACGCTCTATAAGATCGACTCCATCATGGACGGGAATTTAGACGAGCTCATCGACGCGCTCGTCACCGCAGACCAGGCAGAAAAGCTGCAAAACAGCAGGGATGCCGATTGACCCGTGCAAGCTTTTCGTAGGGACGGACGACTCTGTCCGCCCGCAGCAAAACCTGTTTTCCTATGAATTTTCGACGAATTCGTAACTTTTTAGGGGCGGACAGGGCCGTCCGCCCCTACGCAGTGTAACGATATAAGATCAGATTTTTGTAGAGAAGTCGGCCACGAATTCAATATCATTCACAAAGCAAGAAGGAATATCCATGAACACCATTTACTTTGAAGCGCTCACGCCGGAGAATATTGCGCGGGCGGCAGACATTATTCGCGCGGGAGGACTCCTCGGCATTCCGACGGAGACGGTCTATGGCCTCGGCGCGAACGCGCTGGATGAAGAAGCAGTGCTGCACATCTTCGAGGCGAAGGGCCGCCCGCAGGACAATCCGCTCATCATCCATGTCCCGGATGCGTCGTGGCTGGAGCGGTACTGCGAGAACGTGCCGGAGGCGGCCTACCGGCTGGCGGAGAACTTCTGGCCGGGACCCTTGACGATGATCCTGCCGCGAAAGCCCATTGTCCCGCTTCGTACGACGGGCGGGCTCGAGACGGTCGGCGTGCGCTGCCCCGATCACCCGGTAACACTCGCTGTCATCCGTGAAGCCGGCGTTCCCATCGCCGCGCCCTCCGGAAACACCTCCGGACGGCCAAGCCCCACGTGCATGGAGGACATGCGCGAGGACATGGACGGCAAAATCGACGCGATTTTTGACGGCGGGCCCTGCCGCGTGGGCGTAGAATCAACGATCATCGACCTCACCTGTCAGCCTGCGCGCCTTCTTCGCCCGGGCGGGCTGCCGCTGGAAATGCTCGAGGACGTTTTGGGAGAGGTCGCCGTCGACAAGGCGGTCGTGAGCCTGCTCAAAGACGGGGAAACGCCGAAAGCACCCGGCATGAAATACCGGCACTACGCGCCGAAAGCGCCCGTCACCGTCTTTACGGGGGATCCCGAAAAAAGCGCGCGGTACATTGAGTCGCATCTTCCCGCGTCGGCGGGCGTCATCTGCTTTTCCGAGTTTACCGGGCGCTATCCCGGCCATATTGTCCACGACCTCGGTTCGTTCACTGACAAAGCCGAGCAGGCCAGACGCGTCTTCGACGCGCTTCGGGAATTTGACCACGAGGCTGTGACGGAAATTTATGCGCAGTGCCCGGACGCTTCCGGGCTCGGCCTTGCCATTGGGAACCGGCTCAAGAAGGCCGCGGGCTTCCACATTGTCGAGGTATAACATGGTAACGATCGGCATTACCGGCCCCACCGGCTGCGGCAAGACGACGCTTTTGCAGGAAATTGCCGCGCGCGGCAGCGAAATCGTCGACTGCGACGCGCTTTATTACGAGCTCCTGAAAACCGACCCGGACCTCAAAGCGGCGCTTGCAGCCGCGTTCGGCGAGATTTTTCTTCCGGACGGCAGTCTGGACCGGCCGAAGCTTGCGTCTTTGGTATTTTCCAGCGCGGACAGGCTCGCAAAGCTCAATGAGATCGTCTTCTTCCACGTCGGCCGCGCCGTAAAGCATCGGAAAGCGCAGGCAGAAGCAAGCGGGAAACCGATTTTCGCCATTGACGCGATCAACCTTCTCGAGTCCGGCATGGGCGCGCTCTGTGATGTGACCGTCTGCGTACTTGCGCCAAAGGAGGTTCGCATGCAGCGCATCATGGCGCGCGACGGTCTGACGGAGCCTGCCGCAAGGGCCAGGATCGACGCGCAGAAGCCGGATGCATTTTACCGCGCGCGTTGCCGGTACACACTGGAAAACACGCAAACCCTCGAGGCGTTCCGGGAAAGCTCCCGCCGCCTGCTGAACGATATTTTAAAGGAGGAACCCCTATGACGAAGGAACAGCGAGAGAAGCTTCTCTACCAGCCGAAAAACGGCTATGACCGCCTGACAAAGGACGAAGAGGCCGAGCTGAACGCCTATTGCGAGGCGTACAAGGCGTTTCTGGACCGCTCGAAGACCGAGCGCGAATGCGTCTTTACTGCCATCCGCGAGGCAGAGGCCAGAGGCTTTGTCGAATACAAGCCCGGCATGCCGATCCAAACCGGCGACAAATTCTATTGGAACAACCGCGGCAAGGCCATCATGCTGGCGGTCATCGGCAAGGAAGATTTGTCCCACGGCGCGAACATCGGCGCGGCACACACCGACGCACCGAGACTCGACATCAAGCCCAATCCCCTTTATGAGGACACCGAGCTTGCCTACCTCAAGACGCACCATTACGGCGGCATCCGCAAGTACCAGTGGGTAACGGTTCCGCTGGAGCTGCACGGAAAGGTCGTCCGCCGCGACGGCTCGGAGGTCTATGTGACCATCGGAAACGACCCTGCCGACCCCCAGCTCGTCATCACCGACCTTCTTCCCCATCTGGGGCGCGAGCAGGGCAAAAAGCCCCTCAATGAAGCCATTCCGTCTGAGAGTCTGAACATTCTGATGGGCAGCCGCCCCGAGGCAGACGATGACGGCAAGGACCGCGTGAAGCTGTCTGTTCTTCGGATTCTGAACGAAAAGTACGGCATCGTGGAAGAGGACTTCATCTCCGCGGAGCTTGAGGCCGTCCCTGCCGCGGGCGCGCGCGATATCGGCTTG
Organism: uncultured Clostridia bacterium; assembly: GCA_937967235.1. Lineage (GTDB taxonomy): Bacteria > Bacillota > Clostridia > Oscillospirales > Oscillospiraceae > CAG-170. Next base: position 5,132 of record CALCJW010000169.1, on the reverse strand, counting down.
GACCGCAGCATGATCGGCGCTTACGGCCACGACGATAGAGTCTGCGCCTATGCGGAGCTTGCCGCGATTTTTGACGCGAAGAGCCCCAAAAAGACCGCCGTGTGCATCTTTGCTGACAAGGAAGAAATCGGCTCCGAGGGCGTGTCCGGCATGCAGGGCGAGGCGTTCGAGTACTTCATGGAGTGCCTCTGCAAGGCCCAGAACGTCGACCTTCGCACGTGCCTGGCCAACTCCTTCTGCCTGTCCGCCGATGTTTGCGCGGCCTTTGACCCGGGCTTCTCCGAGGTCTTTGAGCGCAAGAACGCCGCCTATCTCAACTACGGTGTGGGCCTTTGCAAGTACACGGGCTCGGGCGGCAAGTCCGGCGCGTCGGACGCTTCGAGCGAGGTCGTGGGCAAAATCCGCAAGCTTCTGAACGACCACGAAATCGCGTGGCAGATGTGCGAGCTCGGCAAAACCGACGCGGGCGGCGGCGGCACGGTCGCAAAATACATGGCCAAGCGCAACATCGACACACTCGACGCAGGCGTTCCGGTCCTTTCGATGCACGCGCCGTTTGAGGTCGTCGCGAAATACGACTGCTATATGACCTATCGCGCCGTGAAGGCCATCTTTGAAGAAAATTAACGCCATCCGGTTCTAAAGAAAATGCCTCCATCATAGACTATGGTGGAGGCGATTTTCTTGCTCTGTGCAATTTCTCCCGGGTACATGACCTCCGGGCTTCAGGAACAATACATCAAGCGTCTGCGCCGCGTCGCGCCGTTTACCTACATCAAAACGCTCACCCGCACGGCGGGAGGCCGCCCGATTGTTGCCATTCAGCTCGGCTGCGGCTGCACGAAGGTGCTCATCACGGGAACGCACCACGCGAACGAGTCGATCACGGGGACGCTTTTGTGGGAGCTGCTGCTTTCCTATTGCAAGGCCATCTGTCAGGATACGGCCTTTGGCGGCATTCCGGCGCGCGTGCTTTACCGGAATTCCATGCTCTACTGTGTGCCGCTCGTGAATCCGGATGGGGCTGACCTTGTCGCGGGGGAAATTCCGGAAGCTTCGCCGGAATACGTCCAAGCCGCTGCGATTGCGGCCGGATTTCCGCAGATCCCGTTCCCGGATGGGTGGAAGGCGAATCTGCGGGGCGTCGATTTGAATCTCAACTATCCCGCGTCGTGGGAGTTGGCGAAAGAAATCAAAGGAAGCCTCGGCTTTGACCGCGCGGCGCCGCGGGATTTTCCGGGAAATCAGCCGCTCGATCAACGCGAGACGGCGGCTCTTGCTGCCTACACAGCCTGCATCCGGCCGGATATTCTCCTGGCCTACCACACGCAGGGCCGCGTCATTTACCCCGGCGGCCGGGACCTTGACCCGCCCGGCGCAAAGAATTTGGCGGAGAAATTTTCCGAAGCGTCCGGATACGCAGTAGAAGATGTGCCGCCGGAATCGAGCAACGCCGGCTTCAAGGACTGGTTCCTCCGGCGCTTTCACCGCCCGGGCTTTACCATTGAGGCGGGCCTCGGGGAAAATCCGCTTCCCCTATCGCAGCTGCCGCAGCTCATCCGGGAAAACGAACCCCTCCTTGCCGCCGCGCTCACCGATTAGCATTTGAAGATTGCTGCATGCGCCTGTCTCTATAATTTTTGCAAATGTCCAGGACATGCGTAGGGGGCGATGCCCACAGTCCGCCCGGCAAATTACGCTACCGAAAGGCGAAAATCTTCGGCGAAATCGTACCGTCCTTGGGCGGGAAGCCGCGCCTGCTATTATGCATTTTTTGGGAATTTTCATTAAAAAACAATCTTTGGACGACAAAAGCGCCGGTTGACAATGTCAACCGGCGCTTGACGCTATTTTGGAAGTTAAGACTTTGCCTTGGAGGCGGCGCGCATACGGGCCGAGTGGTCGAGGATGCGCTTGCGCATGCGAAGGCTCTTGGGCGTGACCTCAAGCAGCTCGTCATCCGCGAGATATTCCATGCTCTGCTCCAGAGACAGGACCTTCGGCGGTGCAAGACGAATCGCTTCATCCGAGCCTGCCGCGCGCATGTTGGTCAGCTGCTTTCTCTTGCAGACGTTGACGGACATGTCCTCGTTGCGGTTGCACTGGCCGACGATCATACCGGCGTACACGTCCGTACCCGGAGCAATGAAGAGCGTGCCGCGGTCCTGCACGTTGCCAAGACCGTAGGCGCAGGCCTCGCCGGTCTCGAACGCGACAAGCGAGCCCGTAAGCCTGCGCTCAATGTCGCCCTTGACCGGCTCATAGGTTTCAAGCGTGGAGGCCATAATGCCCTCGCCGCGCGTGTCGGTCAAAAATTCGTTGCGGTAGCCAAAGAGGCCTCTCGTCGGGACGAGGAACTCCAGACGCATCCGGCTTCCGATCGGGGTCATGGAGATGAGCTCGCCCTTGCGCTGCGCCATCTTGTCGATGACCGAGCCGACGGAATTTTCAGGAACGTCGGCGACCATGCGCTCGATAGGCTCGCAGAGCTTGCCGTCAATTTCCTTATTCAGAACGTGCGGCGTGGAGACCTGGAACTCATAGCCCTCGCGGCGCATCGTCTCAATGAGAATGGAAAGGTGCATTTCGCCCCTGCCCGCGACGTTGAAGGAATCCGTGCCGACCTCCTTGACATGAAGAGACACATCCTTCAAAAGCTCTCTTTGCAGCCGGTCGCGCAGGTTCCGGGAGGTGACATATTTGCCCTCGCGGCCCGCGAACGGCGAGTCGTTGATGGAGAACGTCATTTCGATCGTCGGGTCGGAGATCTTTACGAACGGCAGCGGCTCGACCGCGTCCGCCACACAGAGCGTACGTCCGATGGTGATATCCGAAATGCCGGAGAAGGCGACGATTTCGCCCGCGCTGGCTTCCTCGATGGGGCTTCTGCCAAGACCCGTGAACTCATAGAGCGTGACGATCTTCTGCTTTTCCCTGATCGAGGGATCATGATAGTCGCAGACAATGACCTCCTGGTTCTGGCGCACGGTGCCGCGCTCAATGCGGCCGATGCCGATACGGCCGACGAACTCATTGTAGTCGATGGACGAAACGAGCACCTGCAGCGCGCCCTCGCGGTCGCCCTTGGGGGGATCGATGTAGTTGACGATCGTCTCAAAAAGCGGGGTCAGGTCGGTTCCCTCTTCGTCCGGGCTGTAGGACGCGATACCGCGCCGCGCCGAGCAGAAGAGCGTGGGAGACTCGAACTGTTCCTCCGTCGCGTTGAGATCGAGAAGAAGTTCTAGCACCTCGTCGATGACCTCGTGGACGCGCGCGTCCGGGCGGTCGATCTTGTTCACGACCACGATGACCTTGTGCCCGAGCTCCAGCGCCTTTTGCAGCACGAAGCGCGTCTGCGGCATGGGGCCCTCGGCCGCGTCGACCAGCAGCAGAACGCCGTCGACCATCTTCAAAATACGCTCGACCTCGCCGGAGAAGTCGGCGTGGCCCGGGGTGTCGACAATGTTGATCTTGTAGTCTTTATAGTGTACGGCGGTGTTCTTCGCCAGAATCGTGATGCCGCGCTCGCGCTCGAGATCGCCCGAGTCCATCACACGGTCTGCAACCACCTGATTTTCGCGGTAAACGCCGCCCTGCTTTAACATCTGATCGACCAGGGTCGTCTTGCCATGGTCAACGTGCGCGATGATCGCAATGTTCCGAAGCTTGTCCTGCGTCATATCCTGCGCCCCTTTCTTTTCTTCGTCAAGAATCTAACAAACATGTATTCTAACACAGGAAAACCGTGATTACAAGATTTTTCGGCCAAATTTCATACCAAATTTCGCGGCGTTCCCGGTATTTTTTTGAAGCAATTCTACCCATTGGGGAACCCCTGCATACCACCGCGGCATAAAATGGACGGAAGGAGGGATTCCATGAATCAGATTGACTGCAAACAGGCGCAGAACGTCTGGAGCCGCGTCATGGCGGCGCAGGCGGGCGCGCAGAGTACATCCGCAAATCCACCTGTGCAGGTGAAAGCTGCGCAGGAAGAACAGACCGCGTCCATTACCCCCGAGCAGCTGCTGTCAAGCATCGAATATGAAATGCTGGACGCAGTCACCTATCAGTGCCTGGCCGCGCGTATGTCCGGCTGCGCGCAGAAGACGCTCCGGGCGCTCTCGCAGGACGAACGCCGCCACGCAAAGGAGCTCTCGGCGATGTATTTTCTTCTGACGGGCAAAAAGGTCTGCCCCAAGAAGCCAGACTCCCCCTGCATCACCTGCAACGCCGAGACTTTACGACGGCAGTATCAGGGCGAGCTTGCCGCGCGCGACCGCTATGAAGCGCTTGCACCGCTCGCCGGGGCCAGAGCCTGCACGCTGCGGGAAATCGCGCTTGACGAGTGCCGCCACGCCCAGAAACTCTATGAGCTGCTCCAAAGCTGCCTCTGAGCGAACGTAAAATCTATTGATTTTTGCACATTTGAGCAATCCATGCGTAGGGGGCGATTGAGCACATCGCCCCGGCAAATAAACCCGATTTTACGGAAATCTCCGGCGAATTCGTAATTGCCATTGGGGCGATGTGCTCAATCGCCCCTACGAAATCAGCCTGCGTGTCAAAAACGACGCAGTGGGAAGTGCTCTGCTTCGCGAGGGACGTTTTGGCCAAACGGAACGGGTGGGAGTAGTACATAACGACGAAAACAGGAGTGGTGACCGTGAGTAGAGTGAATTGCTTGACGTCATGGAAAAGGCGCGCTGCAGAACTGTTTATTCTGCAACGCGCCCTTCCGTTTTTGTATGCTGTTCTGACGTTTTTCAGCGCCCAAAGAGCTCCGTGGTTTTCTGCATCCGTTCCGCGATGGGCACGCCGAAGGGACAGCGCGATTCGCAGGCATGGCAGCCGATGCACTCAGATGCGGTATGCTCCAGCGCTTCATAGTGGGAACGTACCGTAGCGGGCACCTCCGGCTGCATGGTTGCAAGGTCGTAGAACTTGTTAATCATGGCGATATCGAGCTGTGCAGCACAGGGCTTGCAGTGTCCGCAGTAGGTGCATTCCCCACGGTAGGAGTGGAACGGCGCATTGGAAAGCACCGACGCGTAGTCCTTTTCGTCATTGGACGCGGTTTCATAAGCCACTGCCTGATCAACCTGCTCTTTGGTGTCGTAGCCGCACATGAT